>JAJYBW010000106.1 GCA_021778815.1 Acidobacteriota bacterium
CCTCCGCCCTACTTTCCCCTCAATGATGTCGATGCAGCTCGCCCCCCGATCTCGCGAATCACAAGCGCATGCGGGGTCAGCGTTTTGTGCGTTATCTGACGCTGTGGCGATGGCTGGAATTGTCTTATTGCTGCTGCTGGCCTGGCTGGAACACACGGTGCTGCGACAGGGCATCCGCCTCTAATCCGCATTCGCGCTTCGGAACCGGTGATGCATCATTTCACGCGCCGTGGAACCTTCCGCGAAACAAAGATTACGCCCACCACGTTTTGGCAACCGCTTCTTTGTTTCAGCCGCCGAGCCCGGAGGAATTCCTGCGATCAAGGCCATTGTTCCACTTGAAGGCGTCGTATCTGAGGAAGGTTTTGGTGGGCAGTGAGGGACTCGAACCCCCGACATCCTGCTTGTAAGGCAGGCGCTCTAACCAACTGAGCTAACCGCCCATGAGGCTTGCAGTACGGGCCTTCTTGAGTCTATGGAAGGCGCGGCTGCGGGGTCAAGTTAGCAGATCTCATCCAGTGATCGCGAAGCCCCCGCACATCTGCCGCATGATATCAGCCACACTTGATAGACTCATGCCAGTGCGCCGACTCATCGTGAATGCAGACGACTTTGGACTGACCGACGGCATCAACCGTGCCGTGCGAGATCTGCATCAATTGGGCGCGCTGCCGTCGACAACGTTGATGGCTGCAGCCCGACGCTTTGATGAAGCGGTTGAAATTTCGCGGCAGCAGAAAACTCTCGGCGTCGGCTGTCATATTGTCCTGGTGGATGGAACTCCGGTTGCCAATCCTTCCGCCATTCCCACCCTACTCGACGCCTTCAGCCAGCGTGGCGATGAGCCACGATTTCGCGCGACACTTGGGGAATTTGTTCGCGACCTGTATCTTGGCCGGATTAACAGCGCCCACATCGAACAGGAAGCCATTGCGCAAATTCAGAGACTGCAACAAGCCGGCGTCGCGGTAACGCATGTCGATACGCACAAGCACACCCACATGTTTCCGCCCGTTCTCCACGGCGTATTACGAGCCGCACAAGCCTGCAATGTCCGGGCGATACGCAATCCCTTCGAACCCGCGTGGAGCGTGGCCGCAACCCCGGGCGCTGGATTGGTTCGCACCTGGCAGGTTCGCTTGCTGGGCGCGTTACGTCATAGCTTTTGGAAGTCCATAAGGCAGCGAGAGTTTGCCACCACGGAGGGTTGCGTCGGCGTTGCCGCAACCGGAACACTGAATAAAGTCGCGCTTCGTGCTTTGCTGGATCGCCTGCCGGACGGTACCTTTGAACTGGTTTGCCACCCCGCATACATGGACGATGAATTAATGGCAACGCGGACTCGCCTGCAACAATCGCGCCAGTTAGAACTGGCTACATTGCAGGCGCTTCCGTCGATCCTTGACGACCTCGATTCCTCCGTCCAGCTGATCGATTTTGGTCGTCTATCGGCGGCGAGTCAGCACTGAACCAGAAGAATAAGTAGCCGGCGATCTTCGACCGGCATCTATGGATGCAGAAAGCGATCGCATATGAAAATCGGCATCACCTGTTATCCGACGTATGGCGGCAGCGGCGTCGTCGCCACGGAGTTGGGAATCGAATTGGCCAATCGCGGCCACGACATTCATTTCATCTCCTACGCGCAGCCATTTCGACTCAGCGGACGCGAAGAGAGAATTCATTTTCACGAAGTCCCAGTCTCGAATTATCCGCTGTTTGAGTTTCCACCCTACTCGCTGGCGCTGGCGACTCGCATGTCGGAGGTCGCGGAATATTACGACCTGGATCTGCTGCATGTTCACTATGCAATTCCTCACTCTGTTAGCGCGCTACTGGCCCGGCAGATGCTGGCGCGCAGCGGCCGCCGACTGCCCTTTGTCACTACGTTGCACGGTACCGACATTACCCTGGTCGGCGCAGATCGCGCCTACTTGCCGATTACCCGATACGCCATTGATGAGAGTGACGGTGTCACCGCTATCTCCGACTATCTGCGTCGTAAGACGGTCGAAACGTTCGCGACCACTCGCCCAATCCATGTCATCACGAACTTCGTCAATTGCGACATCTATCTGCGCGATCCGGAGGCCAGCAAAATTGTTCGCGCCCAATACGCTGAACCCGGCGAGTCCGTCCTGGTTCATCTGTCGAACTTTCGCCCAGTCAAACGAATTCAAGATGTAATCCGCATTTTTGCCGGTGTCGCCAAACAAATTCCAGCCAGATTATTGATGGTCGGCGATGGTCCGGAGCGTTCTTCGGCAGAATGGCTGGCAAAATCGCTCAGAATCAGCGATCGCATCGCCTTCGTTGGCAAGCACGATCAAGTGAACCACCTATTGCCCGCGGCTGACCTGATGCTGATGCCGAGCGAACTGGAATCTTTTGGACTGGCGGCTCTGGAAGCCATGGCCTGCGAAGTTCCTACCATCGGCACCAATGTCGGCGGCGTGCCGGAATTGATTCAGGATGGCGTCACTGGCCTGCTGTTTCCTGTAGGCGATGTGGACGCCATGTCCGCCGCAGCGGTAGGTTTACTGAAAGATCGCGATCGACTGCAAGAAATGGCGCATGCCGGCCGTCAGGAAGCGCAGCGAACCTACTGCGCCTCGCGTGTGATTCCAAAGTACGAGGAGTTTTACGAGTCTATCCTGCGCAATTCCGGCCACTGAGTCGCCGTGTTGGTGGAGTTGATCGGGATGGTCAGGATGACACGCGTGCCGCGGCCCGGGCGACTGAGAATCTCAAAGCCCGCGTCTGGACCACAGAGCACCTGCATTCGCTCTCGCACATTGCGCATGCCGACGCCTGTCCCCGATTGCAATAGTCCGCTGCGATGCACGGGCGGTCCGTTTTCCACTGGCATTCCGACGCCGTCGTCCTCCACCGTAATCACCAGCTTGTCCTGCTGGAGTCGACTGCGCAAAGTGATGGTCCCGCCACTGATGCGCGGTTCCAGGCCATGCTTGATGCCGTTTTCAATCAGCGGCTGTAGCAGCATGCTGGGCACCAGAATCTCCAGCGTCTCTGGAGCAATTTCCTTCACCACGCGCAGTTTCTCAATGCCAAAGCGAACCACTTCGATATCGAGATAGTCATCTGCGAACTGCAGTTCCTCCCGCAATGGCATCAGATCGTCACGGTCCTGCAGCAGGACCCGCAAAATACTCGCCAGTTTGACGATCAATTCACGAGCCAGCTCCGGACGAAAGCGTACCAGCGACGCAATCGAGTTGAGCGTGTTGAACAGAAAATGTGGATTGATCTGGCGCTGCAGCGCGTCCAATCGCGCATCCATCAGCAGCCTCTCCTGCTCCTTCAGCTTGCGCTCGATGCGGATAGAATTCCAGATCTTCAGCGGAATCCCTACGACCATCGGCGCACAGATGCAGATGGCAAGAAACAAAAGCCAGCTGTCCGAGTGCAGCGCGAACAAACGCCGCGGGTACAGATGCGAGATCCAGTTGCGCATCACCTGCATACCAAGGATCAGCATCAGCAGCAGAATCTGGCGATCGAGGCGAGGGCGCATCAGGTTTCTCCGGATCCAGCGATAGATGCTGAGATCGACAAACGGAGAAAACGACCAGATATCCTCCTCGGAAACAAACGCGCGATAGGTACCGAAGATCAACGCGACAACCAGGTTGAATGGCAATGTGAGATATTCGCGGTGCAGCACTGCCGGAATCGAAAGAAAAGCCCCAGCGATGAGGGCCGGTGTTGTGCCCAACAAAAGCGCCACCAGAATAACCGCCTCAAATGAAATATCGGCGGCCAGAAAATTCGGCACAACAACCCGGACCCACACTCCCAGGGTCAACGGGACGCAGATACACGCCAGCAATCCCAGCATCTGGCCGGCGCTGCGGCGCGTGCTGAGCAGCAGGTTTTTGAAGACCATCGACCGCGAGAGTGCGCTGGAAAGCGCGGCCGCGACGCCCAGCTTCACCAGCAGCGTGATCAGGATGAGTTTGGAATCAATCACGACTCCACTTTACTCCGTCCGCCAGGCGGATTCGTCGGGAAGAATCCGGGCCCTATAATCGAGGTATGCCGTTTGAAAGTGTGCGCAAGGCTGCCGAAGCCGACTTCCCGACTCGCTGGGGCCATTTCCGTATCTTTGGCTTCGTAGGAACGCCTGCGCCCGAGGCCCCCGATCCGGAATGCAAGACCGATCCGGCTCAGTCAAACCCGCCGGAAGAAATGGTCGCCCTGGTGATGGGAGATGTTTCAAGTGCGCCGCCGATCGTTCGCATCCATTCGCAATGTCTGACCGGGGATGTATTTGGCTCCCTGCGCTGCGATTGCCGCCTGCAGCTGGAACTGGCATTACGCACCATCGCCGAAGAGGGCGCCGGAATCCTGTTGTACGAGCAGCAGGAAGGTCGCGGCATTGGCCTAATGCCAAAACTGCAAGCCTATGCGCTGCAGGACAAAGGCCTGGACACTGTCGAAGCCAACGAGCAGTTGGGTTTCAAGGCAGACTGCCGCGGTTATGAGCTTCCCGCGGAAGTTCTCAAGCTGATGGGCATCACCGGGGTCCGCCTGATGACCAACAATCCAGACAAGGTGGCTGCGCTGGAATCGGCCGGCATTCGCGTGGTCGAACGTCTTTCGTCCGTCGTTGAATCCCAGGAAAGCTTCGAAAAATATCTTCAAGTCAAGCGCGACAAGATGGGCCACATCACCGAAGAAGCGGATTCGGTGAATTCTTAGGCCGACGGCCGTTCGCGCAGTGCAAGCAATACTTTCGCTGTGGTAATCGCCTGCCCCACATGGCGCTGGGTATGTTCCGCGCAATGGATTAGCAAACCGGCCACCGCAGTGGGCAGTTGCTTGCGGCCAACCGCCCGCGGTTCTTGCCAGCTTGCAGGACTAATCGCACCCATCCGCCGTTCCGCATCCCTTAACCCACCTTCAAACTGCGCCAGAATCTCCGCTTTGTTTCCCTCCGGAAGCATCTCCGCCGCCAGCGTTTTCAGTTGCGCCGCCTGCAACGAATTCCCTTCCGCGTACGTCAGCAATCGATCCAGGCTCCCTGCGATATGGCGCAGTTGAAACGCCACCGATGCAAGCCCGTAAGGACGCGCGTGCATCTCTTCTTCGGTGAGCGACCTGCACCATTGCGAGATATCTTCCCTCGCCAACTCCAGAGCATGCAGAATGGCACGCTGCTCGGCTGGAAACTCCGTCAGCGTACCGCGCAACCACGGTTCCGCTTTTGATGTGGAATTGGATGGGAGCGATACCTCAATTGCAGCGGGATTGGAAGATTCCGGCTTCATGGCAAGTTGAGATGCAGCGTCGACTCAAGCCGACGCAAGATTTGCTGCTGCAAAAACAACAGGACCGCGATGACTCGCGGCCCTGTGGATGGTTGAAATCACCATTACGCCATGGGGATTGCGGACTCCGGCGAACTTTCCGCGCCGCTCTTCACACGCACAACGGTAATTTTATGGAAGCCTTCTTTAAACGATGGTGGACGCAGTCGCTCTGCCATACTGCGCATTGCGGCTTCATTCACCATGTAATCGCGGCGCATGTTTCGCTCCATGCACACCTCGAACGGCACATCGAAAAAGACGGCGTGCACTTCATAGCCAAAGCTGCGAGCCATCTTGATCCACTGCCGTCTTTCATGCGGCGACAGATTGGTCGCGTCGACATAGTTCCACGGCATCTTCGCGATCAAACGCGCCCGCAACAAAGAGCGCAGTGTCGAAAACACCAGCCCCTGATAGCGTTGTTCGGTAATGTCATCGAAAAGAATGCTGCGCAGCATATCGCTTGACAGCGGCGTGACCCCGCGACGTTTGAACCACGTTGTCTTGCCGGATCCAGGCAATCCGATCGCCAGCACCACGTAGCCCTTTGGCGATTTCGACGCCTGTAACTCTGCCGGGGGCTGCCCCAGCGACTCTGGCTGCGTCTCCATCACCAGGTTTGGATTCGGCTCTGGAAGCGACGATCCCGCACCGCTTTGCGACTCCGGCTTTGGCTCGCGGCGACCACCAGACTGCCCTTCAGAACGGTTTCCGTGCCGATTTCTCCAATTCCGGCCCGACCGCTTTTCGTCGGACCCGCCAGAGGACACGGCTTCGGGCGCGTCGGCAACAGGAGCTGGCTCGGCGCGTTCGGCTCGAGCGGGTACTTTCGCTGCATCCTCGCGCTCGAGCGATTGAGGATACGACGGTTGGAGTGGTGTTGGCTGGTCTTGCGGAATCTCGTGGCCAATCTTTCCGGTTGACTCGGAATTGTTGGTCACCGGCTTCTTGCGACGTCTCATTAGTTTTTCGCGCACCCAATCGCGCATGATGCGCTTGTAACACATTGGCAGCACACGCTGCAAACCGGCGGCCGATTTTGTCGGACTTCGCCGGAAACTCTGCAGTCATCTGAGCGGCCGTCAAAAAAATTCATCTACATCTCCAGACTAACTGCTTTCCCATGTACAGTCCCTTCGAATCCACACAGTTGGGTGTGTTCCGCATCACGGGAGCAGCCCCGCGCGGCGTCGTACAATGGAAGTGTATCCATTCGATTCAATCATTCATCGTTCATCACAGGAGGGTAATTTCCCATGGCAGTAAAGGTTGGCATCAACGGTTTTGGCCGCATCGGCCGGAATGTACTGCGGGCATCTTTAGGCAACCCTGACATCGATTTTGTTGCCGTCAATGATCTGACGGACCCGAAGACGCTGGCTCATCTGCTCAAGCACGACTCTGTCCTTGGCAATCTGCAGAACGACGTGCAATTTGGCGACGACTTTATCAGCGTAGACGGAAAGAAGATCAAGGTATTTGCCGAGAGAGATCCTGCCAAGCTTCCCTGGGACTCCGTCGGCGCCCAGATCGTCATCGAATCGACCGGACATTTTACGGACGCCGCCAAGGCGAAGGCCCACCTGGGACCGACTGTAAAGAAAGTCATCATCTCCGCCCCCGCCAGCAACGAAGATCTGACCATCGTGTTGGGTGTGAATGAAAACAAGTACGATCCGGCCAAGCATAACGTCATCTCGAACGCGTCCTGCACCACGAACTGCCTGGCTCCCGTAGCCAAAGTTCTGCTGGACAGCTTTGGGATCAAATCTGGCTTGATGAATACGATTCACAGCTTCACCAACGACCAGGTAACGCTCGATTTTCCTCACAAGGATCTGCGTCGCGCCCGTGCCGCCAGCCTCTCCATCATCCCCACGTCGACCGGCGCAGCCAAGGCGTTGCACCTGGTGATTCCGGAGCTGAAGGGAAAGCTGGATGGCTTCTCGCTGCGTGTTCCGACCCCCGTGGTTTCTGTTGTCGATCTGACTGTCGAAACTGAAAAGCCGGTCACCGTGGAAACTGTCAATGCCGCGCTGAAGGCCGCTGCGGAAGGCCCGATGAAGGGTATTCTGGGCTACGAAACAGAGCCCCTGGTCTCAATCGATTTCAGAGGCAACCCGCTGTCCTCCATCATCGATGCTCCGCTGACCAAAGTGGTCGGCAACATGGTCAAAGTGCTCAGCTGGTACGACAACGAGTGGGGCTATTCCTGCCGCGTGAAGGATCTGATCCTCTTTGTGACGAAGAAGGGTCTCTAAGACGCGGTTCCCGCGCGATCAACACAATCTGGAGATGTTGCGGAGATTTTCCCGCAGCACCTCCAGAGACATCTGACTCCATCCCAGATTTTCTTCGGAGCAGCACAATGCGACAAAACATTTCTGGCTCATCTCCGTACGAACCCATCATCGGATTTTCACGAGCGGTGCGGATTGGGAACACGATTCACGTCTCCGGCACTGGACCTGTCGGCGCCGATGATGCAAATGCCGCAGACCAGACCCGTCACGTGCTGACCATCATCCAAAAGATCCTCGAACAGGCGGGAGCCAAACTGGAAGATGTGGTGCGCACCCGCATGTACCTGACCCACGTGGAGGATTGGGAGGCAATTGGCCGCGTCCACGGGGAGTTCTTCGGTACCATCCGCCCTGCTGCTACGATGGTCGTGGTTGCCAAGCTGCTGAACCCGGCGTGGCGCATTGAAATCGAAGCGGAAGCTGTGCTGTCCATATAGAAATCATCGACATTTTCAGAATGGAGATCCGATGCGAGCCTTACTCCGTCCTCTGACCTGTATTTGCGTTTTCACGGCCGTGCTGATGGCTGCTGCATACGGACGCTCCCAGTCCGCTGATACAAGTACCACCCAGCCGGCGAACACCACCACACTGTCTCCCAAATGGGAAGAACTCACCGGGCCGGACTTTATTCACGCGATCCACCAGTCGCAAGGCGTCTGCCTTCTCCCCTTTGGCATCATCGAGAAGCACGGTACCCAGCTTCCGTTAGGCACGGATCTGATTGATGTCCGATATGCATCGCTCCAGGCGGCCAAGCAGGAGTACGCGGTTGTCTTTCCGCCCTATTACTTCGGTCAAATTGCGGAGGCCCGCCACGAGCCCGGAACGCTATCCTACTCCGCCGAACTACAGTTGCAATTGTTGCAGGCAACAACCAATGAGATGGCCCGCAACGGCTGTAAGAAAATCGTCATCGTGAACGGCCACGGCGGAAATGAAAGCCTTCTGCCTTACTTCGCACAGTCGCAGCTCGATTCGCCGAAGGACTATATCGTCTACATCTACGGCTTGCACCATCAGGCAGCCGATGCCCCTCCCTTGAAAGACAAAGTGGACGAACATGCCGGAGAAACCGAAACTTCCCTCATGACGGTTTCGCGTCCCGATTTGGTCCACATGAACCGCGTCGGCCAGGAGTCGGGCGCAGATCAGGACCGGGTGCATCTTCCGCCCGGCGTGTACACCGGCATCTGGTGGTATGCGAAATTCCCCGATCACTATGCCGGCTTCGCCCAATACGCCAACGCCAAGCTCGGTGAAATGGATATGACAGCCTGGGTCGGCAGCATCGTCGAAGCCATTCGCGCGGTGAAAGCGGATCAGACCAGTCTGCAACTGCAGAACGAGTTCTTTCAGAAATCAACACACCCGGTGGACACAAAGCAATAGCTGAGTTGCACACGCCGAAATCAACGCGTGTGCTGTGGAGCAGACAACAGCCATCTGTCCGTTTCTCTGCCGATCGGACTACCGTGGCACACGAGTTCCGCACGCTGGAAAAGTATTAGAATTTCATCAGCATACAAACGATCTAGTGAAAACCCTATGGCAAAATTATCGATTCGTGATCTCTCCCTGGAACATCAGCACGTCCTGATCCGTGTAGATTTCAACGTCCCTTTGTCGGAAGACGGCACTCAAATCATGGATGACACGCGCATCCGCGAGACCCTGCCGACGCTGGAATATGCGCTTCGTCACCGCGCCAAAGTGATTCTCGCGTCGCATCTCGGCCGCCCCAAAGGAAAGCCGAATCCCAAGATGAGTCTGCGCCCGGTGGTCGATCGCCTGCGTCAGCTTCTCGGACACAGCCTCGGCCAGTCAGTGAATGTCGGTTTCTCACCCGATTGCGTAGGAGAGACGCCGGAAGAAATGGTGCGCATGTTGGAGTCCGGCCAGGTTCTGCTGTTGGAGAACCTGCGCTTCCATGCGGAGGAAGAGAAGAACGACCCGGCCTTCGCCAAGCAACTGGCCAAGCTTTGCGACCTGTATGTGAATGACGCTTTTGGCAGTGCCCATCGCGCCCACGCCTCCACAGAAGGCATCACCCATTTCGTCGCGAAATCAGCCGCCGGCTTGCTGATGGAAAAAGAGCTCACTTACCTCGGCAAAGCGCTCAGCGATCCGGAAAAGCCGTTCATCGCCATCCTCGGCGGCGCCAAAGTTTCGGACAAGATTCAGGTGATCCATAACCTGCTCGACAAAGTCGATGCGCTGCTGATCGGCGGTGGTATGGCCTACA
>JAJYBW010000107.1 GCA_021778815.1 Acidobacteriota bacterium
TCACCGGCTGGGGAAGAGTCACAGGAAAGCTGTTCCGCGGCCCGCGCCTACCCGCGTCGGTCGCCTGCTCGTTGGGAATTGCGGCCATCGTTTTTCTGGGCGGCTGGCTGAATCTCGCGCACGCGATTTACCCCGGCGTTCTATTCGCGATCGTCGCAATCGGATTGCTCTTCTACCTCCTCACGCGCAACCAACGACCGGAAGAATATCGCTGGCTTCGCTTATGGAGGAACGCTTCCCGCGGATCAAAGGTTTTGATCGTCGTCGCCCTGCTCATTCTCGTCCTGCGAGTCGCCGCCACCGTGCGGCTCAGCGAATTTCGAATTGACGACGATGGCTCCGGCTATCTTGTATTCCCGCAGAAGATGCTCGCGATGCATCATTTTGCCGCTGACCCGTTCAGCGACCGTCGAGTGATTTCGAGCCTGGGTGGCTCCTATCTGTTGCAGACATTTGTCATCGCGGCAACCTCGCTTGCCAATATCGGCATGGCCGACCGCACGCTCGGGTTGATTCTGATTTTTATTGTTCTGCTCGAGCTTGGAATTGCCTTCGGTCTCTCCCCATCAAAAATTGCTGCGATGGAATTCGTTGCTTTTCTGGTCCCCCAGGAAACCTTCAATCTCACCTTCACCATCCTTCCAATCGCTTTATTTCTTGCGATGATTTGGATCATCTTCACCACTCCCGACCAGAGCGAGAATCAGCAATGGCGATCTGCACTTCTGCTGGGGGCCGTTGGGGGCGCACTTCTAGCGCTCAAATCCACCTTCCTGCCATACATCGGAGCAGTGGCCCTCATTCCCTATTTGTTTTTGTTCTGGCGCAAAAATCGCCGAAATGCCCTGCTGCTGCCAATCCTTGCAGGGCTTGGAACCGTCGCGACCGTCATAGCATGGATGATCGCGATGAAACATAACAGCGGAACTTACCTGTTTCCCATCCTCGGTCATGGTTTCGATTATTCGAACTATGGCGTTTTTCCGACGTTGCCCAGGTTCAGCAGTTCCCACGCCCTCGAAAAAACGTTCTTGCAGGGAGGCGTACTGCTTGTTCTAGCCGCCGTCGAGTACTTCTCGGGAATTGAGGACAAGCGAACCCGCATCAGTCTGGGAATTCTTCTGGCCGCAGCGTTTGCAATCACTGCCTTCAACTTCGAAAGTGGCGGGGACTTCATCTGGCGATATAACTTTCCCCAATTCTTTACGGCCATCCTCGTTTTTTTTCTCGCGCAGGCGTCCGTGCATGCTGAACCCAACTCTATTGGAAGGAAACAGAGCGTCTACGTCCTTTCTTTTGCCTGCCTGCTAGGCTGCATTTTCTACTACGACTTTGAAGGTGGAGGACTCAAGCCCTTTCGAGAGATGCGAACTGAAATCGCGCAATTGCAACTAAGCCTGCAGGCCAGTTTGAGCGGAAGGCGCCTCGTTAGTCCTGCCATTGCGACCGAATTTCGCGCGGCGGAAGCGATTTTGCCATCTGGCGCTACGGCCCTGGATGTCACAAACGATTCTTTTCTACTTACAAACCGCGACCACAAAACAATCCTGCTGGATGACTGGCCAGGCGCAGCCGGTCCTCCACCTGGCTGGCCTCTAAATCAGGGGCCGATCGCTGTCCGACAATATCTCGAAGCTAACTCGGTTCGATATGTTGTCTTCGGCTACAGATATGGGGAGTGGAGCAGTATGAAAGCTTGTGGGTTCTTCCCGCATGTTGGAAATTTTTCCGAGCTGGACGAAGCGCTTGAGGTGCTAAGCCTGCTTGCACTCCACCAATTCGATCAACTCCGAGCGTCACACCGAGCAATCTATGACGATGGAACAATCGCGGTCATCGACCTGCAATCCCCGGCCAATGCAAACCGCGCCGTCCCACCAGACTGGACAATCACTACCGATAAAGATTTGATGTGTACTGTCGCAATGCAACGCTACTTTCGCTCGCAACCCTCCAGCGCGGCAGAAGGCGGCGCCGTGCCTAGCCGCTAATATGTGAACAAATCGACTTAGTGCAGGACGGAAGCGGAGAATGGCGAAGTACAGACAGCGTACCAGCCTCTCGAATCACAAGTCCAGACACGCGTCGCCTCTCTGCTGTCTAACTCCGTAATGATTTTCTGTAACTCATCCGGCTCGGTACTACCCGTGAATAGCAATAGATTTGCATGCGGCATGATTTGATCGCGAGCCCTACTTGAGCGCAGCAACAACTGATAGGCATTGCCCGGGGAGTTTTGAATCTCGGCGTCCAATTGTGGGCTCAACTGCGCTATGTGTGACCCCAAGGGGACATAGGGCTCATATAAGAATCCGCCGTTTAAGAGTATCGACCTACTTCGCCGAAAATATCTCGCTCCGGCCCAATAATACGGGACATAATTGAGATCCGTCGTGATCGGAGCATTTGGCAAACTTAGAGTAAGCCCTACAAGTCCAGTGTTACGAATGGGCGAATTTTCGATTTCTGCAATCCGCGTCGCAACAGGCCGAATCCTGGAGTTTGCCAATACCAGGACCGCGCCCGAATAGAAAACAATGCCAGTAGCCAGAATCATCGTTCCGCGTCGATTGAACGCCCGAAATCGGCTCGCCGCGGCTAGCGCGCCAATCCATACAAATATCACCAGGCGCTGCGAAAAATAGTCCGCTCCATTGATTACAGGCGGAAGCATGGGGATGGCAATCGCAAGAACGCCCGTGCAGAACAAGAAAGCCGTCGCCGGCGAGTATTCCCCGGTGCTCCATTGCCTCTTCGCAGCCGCACCAGCCAAGACGAGCGATACAACCAGAATTGCGTATAGAGAAAGGCGATAGACAAGGACAACGTCGCTGGACCCGGAAAACATCGCAATCGTGCTGAGCTTGAATAGCTTGATGAGTTCCGCCTTGCGATCATACCTCTGAAGCACATTCGCGATTACCTTCTGTTGATCGACGAACAGGAATATATATCCGATGGTCACCCACGCCATCAGCATGTAGACAAGGTCAGAGCGAAAGCGATACAAGCTCGCTTTTAAACCCAGCAGGCCGCTTCCACGATTTGAGAAATCGCGCCAAAAACGCCAACCTACGTCGACCCCGACCAGCACATAAATCAATAACAGCGGAACAGGATGCGTGAGCACCATCAGGATGACGGTAATCAGAAATGCCACCCACAACCGATGGCTGCGTTGTTGCACGGCGCGATACCAAAAGCCCAACGCCCACAGCGCCATGCCGATCGCAAGACAATAGTTATAGAATCCCATTCCTAACGGCCAGTTGAGCAGCAGGGGGATGATGAACAGCGACATCATGTCGCCGCTAGGACCCAGAAATCTGGCGAGATAGCGAAATCCACATGCCGTGGTAATGAAGATAAGGCACACCAGCAGCTTGTCCGCCATGACAGAGCCAAAGAGGCGTGCAACCGCGATCAGGAAATAATAATGCAGCGCGTACGGCGGCAGGATGTGACGAATGAAGTAATAACTCGCAAAATCTTTCGATCCTGCTAACAAGCTTCCCAGGACAGATGCGTAGTAAAGGTGCAGAGATCCATCGAGCGATGGGAAAAGCGGAAGGGTGAGAATCCAAATGCAGTAGGCCGCCAGTAATACCAGGAATGGAACTAAATATATGGAGGACTTTTTTTCTCCGTATTCAGAAACCATGTCAATGCTCCACCGATTCGCCGGCTTGGTGTCCTACACAATTGATCTTGCGTTTCTGTATAGCAATAGGCCCCGATTCCGGGGCCTATTGTCATAAAACATCATCTGCGTGGCTACGACTTCTGAAGCCTTTTCCGTCCCAATCTATTCCCCGAAGTTGACGGACTCCAGGCCAAGGAACTGCGCCGACTGGCCCAGCTCTTCTTCAATGCGAAGCAGTTGGTTGTATTTCGCAATTCGATCTGTGCGTGACGCCGAGCCGGTCTTGATCTGCCCAGCACTGGTCGCAACCGCGAAATCTGCGATGAAGGTATCCTCGGTCTCGCCGCTGCGGTGCGAAATAATTGAAGTGTAGCCGTAGCGGCGCGCCAGATCGACAGCCTCGAATGTTTCGCTGACGGTGCCAATCTGGTTCACCTTAATCAGGATCGAATTCCCTGCGCCCTCTTCAATGCCGCGCTGCAGGATTTCTGTATTGGTCACAAACAAATCGTCGCCGACCAGCTGCACATGATCTCCGAGCGCCTTGGTCAGGAATTTCCAACCCTCCCAATCGTTCTCCGCCAAACCATCTTCAAGTGAAACGATCGGATATTGACGAATCCAGCTCTCCCAGAAGCGCGTCATTTCTTCGCTGGTGTGCTCACTCTTGTCCGACTTCTTGAAAACGTACTTATTCTTATCGGCATCAAAAAACTCGCTGGCGGCCGGATCCAGGGCAAGAAAAATGTCTTCCCCAGGTTTGAAACCAGCTTGCGAAATGGCTTCGAGAATCACTTCCACGGCCTCTGTATTCGACTTCAGCGAGGGAGCAAATCCGCCTTCATCTCCCACAGCGGTGTTGTAGCCCTTCTTCTTCAACACGCCCTTCAACGTGTGGAAGACCTCAACCCCCCACCGCAGCGCCTCAGAAAAGCTTTCCGCACCGGCCGGCATAATCATAAATTCCTGAAAGTCGACGTTGTTGTCCGCATGGGCACCGCCGTTCAAAATATTCATCATCGGAGTCGGCAACGTGCAGGCGTTCACTCCGCCCAGATAGCGATAGAGCGGCATGTGCAGTTCATTTGCAACCGCGCGCGCCGCCGCCATCGACACCGCCAGAATTGCATTCGCCCCGAGGCGACCCTTATTCGGGGTTCCGTCCAGCGCAATCATGGTTTGATCGATCAGGCGCTGATTGCTAGCATCCATTCCTGCCAGTTCCGGAGCGATCACGCTCTCGACATTTTCAATGGCCTGCAAAACGCCCTTGCCCTGGTAATGTTCCTGGTCGCCGTCGCGCAGCTCGACCGCTTCATGTTCGCCGGTGGAAGCACCGCTGGGAACAATCGCACGGCCCATGGTGCCAGTTTGTAAAACAACGTCCGCTTCAACAGTCGGATTCCCGCGCGAGTCCAGCACTTCGCGGGCATGTATCGAGGTAATTTCAGTCATATCACTCCTCAGGATCTTGTGGTCCAGCCGGTCGTTCAAGCGAGGGCGGCGGTCCACGGGAATTGCACTTCCTTCGGTGGTCCGGATGGATTGGACAAACTCTGGCATGCTTGCGGCGATTTCAGCTCGATATCCAGGTTAGGAAATGCGGGTAAGAGGCCATCCTCGGAAAACTGCACCCTGGACGCGCCGACGAATGTCAAGGAATAAATCTTTGATTCAAATCCAGTGTAGCAAAGCTCTGCGGTCTGCATTTGCAAACGCGCAAACAACGACGCCACGAACAAGCGGTGCGGCTTTCCACGGAATCGGAGATTCAAACCAGCTCGCGGCCAACAGTCACCATAGACCGCCGGCTCGCAAATTCAGGTTAATTAAGTGGATAACGAAAGATAACTCTTTTGATACCGGGTAACGCGGTCGAGCGTGCAGCCTGTAAATGCTCCATTAGACTGAACAGGCGGTAGGATCTCTTGTTTCATCGAGAGAATATCGAGACACGCTCCGCAACAATCAAGCCGGGAGTTGCGTCCAATGATTGGGGCGATCAGCAGCCAGATTGCACAGCGATCTGTGGCGGAAAAGAAGTTGCATTACAGATTTCGAAAGATAGCTAAAAAGCAAAACCGAACAATGAGGGCGGATATGAGAATACTAACGGCTACGAGTCTTGCCGCAGTGATGGTCGCAGCAACAGCCTTTGGGCAAAGCGCGAAACCCAGCCCCTACCAGGGCGTATCGCATCCGCCGGATGACGCCATCGTAACCAACGACCTGACGCCAACCGCGCCGGCTTCAACCGATTCGGCCGACACCGTCACGCCGTTGGTGAGCCAGCCGACCGCTCACGTAGTGGCGCCTCCAACATCTCCGCAGGACCATGACTACATGCAGCATCCGGGACTTGTCAGCCGATCCACAAGCCCTCTCGACACCGACATCGTCACCACCCCGGAACATCAAGACCAAGCGGATGATTCAGGGATTGTCGTCAGTGTTCCGTCGGGCCCGAATCAATTGCCGGAAGGGACGACCCTAATGGTCTCTCTAAACCAGTCGTTGTCTACAGCCACGACGCAGCCAGGCACCATTTTCAGTGCTCGCATCCTCGCGCCGGTCATGAAAAATAACCGCATTGTGATTCCGGTCGGTTCCACAGTCACCGGACGAGTCACCTCCGTCAGCGAAGGCCGTCGCATCACCGGTGGCGCGTCAATTCGACTGCGTCCAGACGAAGTTGTGCTGCCCGATGGCACGCGATATTTTCTGCACGCTGAGGTGTACGACCTGGGGAATCCCCACAAAGTAAAACCCGGCAGTGAAGGGACTGTGGTCAATGTTGCCCACGGTAAACGCACGGTTGCGGAGGCAAGTCTGCTCGGCGGAGGCGCGGCGGCAGCCGGATTTATGATTGCCGGCGGCCCGGCGGCCCTGGTTCTTGGCGGCGCTGCGGCTGGCTACGTTGGCGCGCACTGGCTATTGGAGAGCAAGCAGGCTGTGCTTCCCAAGAACTCTGAAGTCGTCTTCGGCTTGACTCAGCCCATGTCGCTGGTTTCGTTCCACGAGTAATCGAGGCGGAATCAGGGCAGCGCACATCCGTTAGATGAAAATCAAAAGGCTCGACGAGAATTTTCCTCGCCGAGCCTTTTTCGTTGCGCTGTAACCCGAGCGAATTTATTTGTCCGGCGTGATCCCCAACCGAATCGCTGACGTCGAGCGATACAGCCGCGCGCACGGCTGCCCTGTGCTGCAGATGACGAACATCATCTCAAGATTTTGAGGGTGCTCCTTGACGGCTTCAGCCACTGGATCGCCATCAATCGCGACAATAAAATCCGCCGCAGCGGCTGGATCTTTCAGCGCCTGCTGCCACTGATCGTAATCGCCTTCATTGATGGTCCGACGCAGCGGAAATCCAATCTGCTGCAGCGCGCCAATGTGCGCCGATGTGTACATCAGCAGCGTCGCTTGCGGAGGAAGAATCATCAGCTTGCTCGCCAAGGCCCGTTCGAACGGGATGCGAGTCGCAGCGTTGGCCTTCGCCTCTTGAAACACCAGCGGGGTCGCGTACAACAGGAAAGCATTGCTGGCGACGATCAGCGCCAGCGCAAATCCCAGGATCGGACGAGTCCACTGTGGACGTTTCTTGATTGCTGCCAACACCGCGAACGCCGGAAACAACGCGAATGCGGGCAGCAGTTCCATGCCATATCGCGTGTTGTAGTAGGAGTGGGGGAACCACACCGGCAGAAAGATGGGGACCGATCCGTACGCCACGGAGTAGGCATAGAACGGAATCGGCATCCACAACAACAGTGCAGCCGGGATAGCAAGACTGCGAAAGCGAACCAGCGCGTACGCTGTGCCCGCAGCCGCCATCAGCAGCAACCATTTCCCGCAGCGCAATGGCGCCGCCCCCATCTTGGCCGACTTGACGTAGTACAGAAACGCCCACCACAAGTGATGCCAGCCCGGATACGGCAATGAGCCTGGCTTGGTGGTTCGCTTAGCAATCGCCGCAGCGGAGTAGGGTCCGCGCAGAAAATCCAGCGGGTCGCCGTACATGCGCCAGTTATAGCCCATCCAACTGAGCGGCGCCGCAACCAGGCACAGCGTGCAGACAACGAACACGCCGGCATTCGCCCGATCCTTCCACCACGCGCGCCGAACCGTCCAATACGCCACCGCGAGCCACGCCAGAGTGCCGAGAATCCAGCCATCGTAGCGCGTGAAAACCGCAGCAATCAGCACCAGCGTCAGCTTGATCAACGCACCGCGAGCAGCAGGTGCGTCCGCTTCTCGCAACGCCGACTCGAACGCCGTCAGATGCACTACGCTCCAGATAATCAGAGCCAGAAACAGCGGCTCCGTCATGGCCGTGACGGACATGTACAGAAGCCCCGGATTGAGTGCGAGGGCTGCGAAGACCAACAAGGCCATCAGGGGCCGCATCCAAAGACGAGCCAGGCGATAGATGCCGGCGCAGGCGATCACATAGCTGGCCATCGATGGAATCGCCCCGGCCAATCCGTTCTGCCACCACTCTGTCTGCTGCACAAACGGCAGAAGAAGAAGGTGCGGCAACGGTAGCCACACGGAACCTAACTGACTGAATCCTGGATTGGACGAATCGAAAATTCGCCGTGCAATATGCAGATGCGCGACCGCATCTCCATAAAGCAACAGATAACCATGCCGGGCGCAAAAGGCGAGAGAAGCCGCTGTCAGCAAAATCGCCACAGTCGACACCAGTTTGATTTCTTCCCCGAGTGTGGGAACGCGACTGGGTCGAGCGACTGGTTTCCTATTCGGCATCGAGGTGCGAAAGCTCCTGGAAGCTCGCAAATCGTTGATCGATTTCTTCGCGGGTCAGGGCCTGCATCCGCTCCGTCCCAAAACGCTCCACGGCAAACGAACCCATTACGCCGCCATAAAACATGGCTCGTTTGAACTGTGCTGGCGTGATTTCCGATTGCGAAGCAAGGTACCCAAAGAATCCGCCCGCAAACGAGTCGCCCGCGCCAGTTGGATCCACCACTTCCGCCAGCGGCAGTGCCGGAGCGCGGAAAAAGCGGTTGTGAACGCCGTCGGGGAATGAGTGTTCGCCAAAAAAAGCCGTCGCTCCGTACTCGCCATGCTTCACGATCAGCGTCTTAGGTCCCATTTCCATAATGCGTTCCGCGGCGCACACCAGATTGGCATCTGCACCCAGCAGTTTGGCTTCGCCATCGTTAATCAGCAGAACATCCAGACCCTTCATCACCGCTTTCAGGTTTTCATTGTGTCCGGTGATCCAGTAATTCATGGTGTCGCCGCAAACCAGTCGCACCTTTGGCATTTGCTGGCGAACCTGCTGCTGCAGTGCCGGATCAATATTGGCAAGAAAAAGAAAATCGCTGTCGCGGTAGGAATCGGGAATCTTGGGCTGGAAGCGCTCGAAGACATTCAAATCCGTGCGCAGCGTGTGGGCTTCGTTCAGGTTCTCGAGGTATTCCCCCGTCCAGTGAAAGCTTTTGCCCGCCGTATGCTCGATGCCTTCCGTATCGATGCCTCGCGCATGAAAAACCGTTTCATGATGGGAGGTGAAGTCCTCCCCAACCACGCCAATCACGCGGACTTTCGTAAAAAAGCTGGCGGCCAGGGCAAAGTGGGTGGCAGCCCCGCCCAGACAACGATCGACGGTGCCGCTCGGGGTTTGGATACTATCGAATGCAACCGAACCAACGACAAGAATGGACATGAGTGTACGAGGCTTTCCTGAATTGAGTTTTCTTTGCGGTTCTACGATTTTTCCAGCAGCTTGTGCTCCGGCTGCAAATAGCGATCCAGCAGCGCCCGCAATTTCTGTCGCGTAGCCAGTGAAATCAACGCAGGCTTGGTCAAAATCGCATCTTTCAGAGCAGACTGGCAATGGCATTTGCGATCCGCAGGCAGGGCTGCCACAGCCGCGTCCATCACCTTCAGTGCGGTCGCGTTGTTCTGATTCAGAACTGCAACAATCTGCTCGGTTGTCACCGAATCATGGCTGGGATGCCAGCAGTCGTAGTCGGTCACCATGGACAGCGAGCCGTAGCAAATCTCCGCCTCGCGCGCCAGCTTCGCTTCCTGCAGATTGGTCATTCCGATGACATCAGCGCCCCAGGATCGATACAGGTTGGACTCCGCCTTGGTGGAGAACTGTGGACCCTCAATACATACATACGTTCCGCCCCGGGTCGCGGGAACATCATGAACGCCG
>JAJYBW010000108.1 GCA_021778815.1 Acidobacteriota bacterium
GCGCACCCCACGACGATGAAAATCCGCAACCATCTGCTGCACACCGGCGATGCCGCCAGGCATGGAACGAACCATGTCATGTTGATTGCGATCATCGATTCCCATATTCGGATAAGTGGACCAGACCAGCACCGCATCGACTCCGCCATAACGCTTTTCCAGATCATCCAGATAGCGGTCCACCGTGTACTTGCCGGAGGCTGGATCGTACAGATACCGGTCCTGCACCATCATTTGCGGCTGGATGAAGCTGGATTGCGTCCAGTGCAACGCAGGCATACTGTAGCGCGCACCATCGTAGCCGATGCGAATTCGGCGCTCGGTGCGCCAGTGGGTCACGTCCTTGAGCCAATCTTCATGCGCGCTGGCAGAGCACGGACGATATTTGCCGTCGAGCGCGAGCTCGTGCGCGTCGCTGAGCGTCAAACAACCAGGAACAGGGATCTGTTCGCTATCTGGCCCGTACTGCGTGTCTTGTGCTGCCCCACGAGCAGTCAGCATGGCCGTGACAAGCAGGACCGCAGCCAGTGAAAATGTCTCAGTGCGTTTCCGATTCATACAATCTCCAAAAGTGCGATTGAGCTATAGCTGATGCTCGAGCACGCTTGAAACTTCAGCCATAGTGGGCATCGATGGCTGTGCACCCGATCGAGTGACAGAAATCGAGGCTGCCGCCACGGCGAACTCCGCGCTTTCCAATGGTGTCTTCCCCAGCATCATGGCCACAGCGAAGGCGCCGTTCAAAGCATCGCCGGCGGCCGTTGTATCGAGCACGTCGACAGGCGGGGCGGTTATCAACTGCGCGACGCCGTCCGAAACAATGTAAGCGCCACGCGAGCCCAGCTTCAAAATTACGTTCCGCGGACCCTGGGCCAAAACGGCACGGGCCGTCTGCTGCAACCCGGCAGTACCGGAACCATCCGAAGTGTGGACGCCCGCGAATCGACCCCCCCTCGGGTGATTCGCGTAAAACTCCGCTTCTGTCTCATTGGGTGTGATCCATCGAACCCGTTGCAAAAGCTTGGGCGAAAGTACCTGCGCTGGCGCCGGATCCAACATGAGCGGAACATCGGTTTCCGCGCAAATCTCTGCCAGTCGTTCAACCGACTCGACGGGAACCTCCAGTTGCGCCAGCACCATGCCAGCACTAGAAATCAGCGATCGATGCTGCTCGACAAATTTCGGTGACATGAGAGCATTGGCGCCTGGTGTTACGACGATGCAGTTGTCTCCACTCGACGCAACGATAATAGCGGCAATCCCGGTGGGGCCTTCTACCGTCTTGACTGCGACCACGCCGACTCCAGCGCTGTGCAGATGCATCCGCATTTGCTCTCCAAACAGATCGGAGCCCACCATGCCAATCATTTCCACGGGATATCCAAGGCGGGCAACGGCCACGGCCTGGTTAGCCCCTTTCCCTCCCGGATGCATCTGGAAACCAGACCCAAGCAGCGTTTCGCCTGCCACGGGAATACGAGGCGCGGCAGAAACCAGGTCCATATTGATACTGCCAACCACGACAATGGGCCGCATTGATTTTGCTGTGTTCATTTCTACAATTTCCATGCTTTCGCTAGTGAGTTCGAATGATGGGCGCAAAAGCGATCGCACATAGCCCAACAATAAACAGGACAAACATCAGGGCCAGCAATTTCTTCGACCGCTGCGGTGCACCGGCGAATTCTTTCCACACAAACACGCCCCATGCGGCAGAGATCATCGTGGCACCCTGGCCAATGGAATATGAAACGGCCGGCCCAACGATATGCGCACGTGAGGCGACGAAATTGAACACGGTGCCGGTGCACCAGATTCCGCCGCCAACGATGCCCCATACATGCCAGCGAAACGGCGCCTGGAAATACGCAGCCATGCTGACCGGCGGTTGGCCATCCAGCGGTTTGCGCATCAACATGGCATTGAATACCAGCGCGCACAAGGCTGCGCCGACTACAAAGTAAAACGAAGTGGCATACGGGCCGGGAGCATGCGGCAGGCTCATCGCATGCGAAACCAAAGGATAGAAACTGCCCATCAGCACGCCGGATATCAGGCTGATCACCAGACCTCGCTGGCTCGTCGCGCGATGTTCCTGCTCTCGCATGCGGTAGGCAAGCGCGTCGCACGCAATGGCAACCACCACCAGCGCAATCCCGCCGAACAGCAATGCTGGGTCTCCCGCAGGCGACAAAATATAGCTGCTTACCGCCCCTACAATCAGCGCCAGTCCAATGGCGATCGGAAAGGCAACGGCGAGCCCGGCTATCTCAATCGCCGCGACCAGCAATAGGTTGGCAATGTTGAAGACGACTCCGCCGAGGATCGCATCGATCACGCTGAGCCTGCCGGCGCCAAAAACATCCGCTACAAATCGCTGCCCGATCTCGCCCGTCGAACCGAGCGTCAATCCCCAAACCAAAACGCCAAGCAATAAGCCGATGACATAGTCCCAATAGAACAACTGAAACCTGTAGGTTGGACATAGCTTGACTGTGTTCGCCCACGATCCCCAGCAAAGCATGCTGACAACCATGAAGAAGAGCGCAATGGCATAGGTCTCTGGCTGATACACAAGGGGCTCCCGTGCAGATTAGACAATCACGACGGGTCCGGTGATTCGGTGGACCCGCACGCGAGGATAACAGCAACCCAGTCGTCAGACGCTCCGTATCCCGGATAAGAGCTTGCGCCCACCTCCCTGGTTTCGAAAAGGTTCCTTCGATATAGGTTAGAACACTACTTTGGCTCCCACCTGCCCGATGCGCGCCTCCCTGGCTGCATTACATTTTGAAAGCTTTCAATTACTCCACCGAAGTTAATACCAGGGCGGAGGATTGTCAACAATTTCTCAGAGCGTCCTTAGCCCGCCGCTACGAGGCTGACTGCTATCCTCGCCAACCACCGGCCATCGAACGCAAGTCTCTGTTTCTTTAGTTCCCCTACCATTTTTGAAGCGTTTCAACATATTGCCCGAAAGTCCGCTACAATCCTCAGTACTGTCCCGTAGGTGGTACCGGAAGCTTTATGCCAAACATGAAGCATATCGCGAAGATGGCAGGGGTGTCGCTCGGCACTGTCTCTCACGTCATCAACAACTCGGCCCGAGTGAGCGAACCTCTTCGCCAGCGCGTTCTGGAAGCAGTCGATGCGCTCCATTATCAGCCCAGCGCACTGGCTCGCGGCCTGCGACGCGATAAGACCAACATGATCGGCATGGTCATCCCGGACGTCACCAATCCATTTTTCCCTGCCGTGGTTCGCGGAGCGGAAGACACTGCATTCGCAAACGGATATCGGCTGGTCCTGTGCAACACAGATAACAGTCATGCCAAGGAAATGGAGCACCTGGAACAACTGCGCACCTATCTTCCGGCCGGCCTCATCATCATCCCGTCGAGCTTTGGCAAATTGAGTGAAGAAGTCGAATCCTTCCGTCGCTCCGGCGCCGCGGTTGTATTTCTTGACCGAATGCCGCGCAATTGGAAAGGGGATTCCGTCACAGTATCGAACAACGATGGGGCGTTTCGTGCCGTGCAATATCTCATTCAATTAGGGCACAAGAGGATCGCATGCATTACCGGTCCATTGCATTTACCTAATGCACAGGAACGTCTCGCAGGATACAAGCGAGGACTGAAACTAGCGGGAATTCCGATTCTTGAAGACTATGTGCGCAAGAGTACCTTCGACCGAGTCGGCGGCTACAACGATGCCTTGGCGTTGCTTCGCCTTCGGAACCGTCCAACCGCGATCTTCGCGCAAAACGACTTGATGGCCATGGGTACGTTGCTGGCCATACGTGAGCTGAAGTTGCGATGTCCGCAGGATGTCTCGGTCATCGGGTTCGATGATCTGGACGTAACCGAACTCATGGACCCGCCTCTCGCTTCCATCCGCCAGCCGGGGTATCAATTGGGGTCAACCGCCGTGCAAATGTTGCTGGATCGGGTGAATGTGGATGAAGTTCGGGCCGCTCCAGGACAGCATCGCGTACTCGGAACTGAATTGCGAATTCGCGAATCGGTCGCGCCTCCCAATGCGACAATCGGCGGCAAGCAACCAACCCGCTAAGCGAATCGCCTTGCCTCATTCTCCTCCGCGTAATTCCTTCTTGCCTGTGCACTCAACCCCACCGTCTCCAGGATTGCAGTTTGAGGCTCGATGAGGCTTGCATCTAGCGTTTAACTTCTACAGAACAGCCTGATGCAATGCCATGAAAGTCTTTATCGATTGCGCGACGTTTCCCTGGCTCCGCGCCGCATTTCTCATTCCAGCCTTCGCATCTTACCTAGTAAGAGAGAAATATGTTTTCGCCTGCCGAGCGCTGCTTCATCGCATGGCGGCCAATCTATCCAAGTTCGTGAACCGGCTGAGTTGGCCACCGAAGGAATTATGTATCACCACATTAAACAGCTCATGTACGACGTACACGTTGGCGAACCGGATGTTCGATTTGGAACCATGTTGCTGGAGCAGTTCGGCGGCGCCAATGGAGAACTGGCGGCAGCAATGCAATACACCATTCAGGGTTGGAGTTGCGACGATCCCGAACGCAAAGATCTTCTGCTCGATATCGGCACGGAAGAAATCAGTCACCTGGAAGTCGTGGGCGCACTGATCCGTATGCATTTGAAACCGATGAAGAAGAATCTGAGCCGGGCGGAGGAAGATCCGATCGTCGCCGTCACCGGAGGCGGAGGATTGAACCTGTTCAATTCCGTTGGCAATCCCTGGACCGCGAGCTATCTCAAGATTGCGGGCGAACTGGATGTTGATCTGAGAAACAATATTGCCGCCGAAGCGCGTGCAAAAATCACCTACGAGCGACTGATCCATCTGACCGACGATCAAGGCAGTAAAGATGCATTGCAATTCCTGATGACGCGAGAAATTACGCACATGAAAGCATTCAGCGCCGCACTCGACAGCCTTGGCAAGGATCCGTTCTCCATCGGACAACTGGCGCCGACTCCCGGCCTGGTAAATGAGTATTACAACGATTCCACGGGCGAGGGTGCGATTGGAAAAGATGGATTGGGGTCATGGATTGGCCAGAATGGACTTCATGTCGTCGAGTGGCCAAAGAACTTGGAAACCAATGGAAACGGAACCAACGGCCACAACAAAAATGGCGGCGGTCTCCGCACCACAAAAACAGCCAAGACGGGTGCCCGCTAACCCTAATTTAGCTCGACATAACCACTTTTTCGTGGATTGGCAGAAATAATTGCCTTAGCAACCATTTCTGCACATTTGGTTGCTAAGGCAATCATATTTTTCGCGTCAGGACGTGTCCAGGATTTAGGGACGAACTCTTCCTGGATGAGTCAATGTGCCCTCCCAAATAACCTTTCGTAACCGGCGAAAGCGCAGCCATCCATGTCGAGTGGCTTCGATAGGAAGTATGTTCAGGCCGGCAACTCGGTCGGCGTTGGATAGTGATGTTGTTCTCGTCCAACGTTACCGTCGTATTTCGCGGAACTCTTGAATAATTCGTAGCGGCCATCATTGAACTGTCGGCCATGCTCGCGAAGTTCCGACATTTGCTTTTCACTGAGCGGTTTGAAGTTTCGCAGGATCTCCAGATTTTGATCGAGAACCGCCATCGAGTCCATGCCGGAAACGGTCGTCGATACTCCCGGCAATCACCCATGCTTTTCATTGGGCTGGCTGAAGCCGCTGGAAAGTATAGAAATTCGAGACAGATCCATCGAGCTGCATTGCTGAACCCGTTTCGTAAGCAGCGATCAATCCGTCACCCGCATCTTAACCAATGCGGTGATTCAAGCTGGCGGCATGGGCGACTTTTCGGGCTATTTTTTTTAAAGGCCTGCAGCGTACCGCTCGCTGCTAAGTCGCGGAACGCTTTCTTCGAAATTACATTCGCAACGCTGATTCGATATTTGGGAATCTATGAACGACAAACATAAGATCATTCGGATTGACACCGGAATCTCTGGACTGAACGATATTTTGAATGGCGGCCTGCCCGCTTGCCAGATGTACTTGATTGAAGGAAATCCGGGCACCGGTAAAACTACGCTCGCGATGCAATTCATCCTGGCGGGGATTCACAAGGGCGAAAAAGCACTGTACATCACGCTATCTGAGTCGCAAGCGGAGCTGGAGGGTTCAGCGCGGTCGCACGGCTGGGAACCATCGGAGCTACCCATCGCGGAGTTTATTCCCGCCGAGGCCAACCTAAGCCCCGACCAGCAATACACCGTATTTCATCCCAGCGAGGTTGAGCTTGCGGATACCATTCAAAAGCTGACGCAGATCATCGATGACGTTCAGCCCGATCGCCTAGTGATCGATTCCCTGTCCGAACTGCGCCTGTTGGCTGCCGATCCGATGCGTTATCGCCGACAGTTGCTTGCGCTGAAACATTTTTTTGTTGGCCGCGATACCACCGTACTACTGCTGGATGATCGCACCGCGGAAGGCAGCGACATGCAGTTGCAAAGCATTGCCCACGGTGTGATTCGACTGGAGAAGATTGCTCGGTCCTATGGCGTCACACGGCGTCAAATCGAAATCCTGAAACTGCGGGGAAGCGCCTACCGCGAAGGGTTTCACGATTACACCATCGCGCGCGGCGGACTGATCGTCTACCCGCGACTGGTTGCCAGCGAGCATTCCACTCAATTTGACGGCGAAAGAGTCGAGAGTTCTCTGCCCGCTCTGGACAAGATGTTTGGTGGCGGTATCAACCGCGGATCGGCAACCCTTTTGATTGGGCCCTCGGGAACCGGCAAATCAACGCTTGCGATGATGTACGCGTATGCCGCCGCGAAGCGTGGCGATCGCGCCATCGTATACGCGTTTGATGAAGTGCTTCGCACGGCCCAGGACCGGATGACCGGACTGGGAATGCCGGTGGATGATCAAATCGAACAAGGCACGCTTGCAATGTCGCAGGTCAATCCGGCAGAACTTTCCCCGGGCGAGTTTGTCGCGCAGATTCGCGACGATGTGGAATCAAAGGACACCAGAATCGTCGTCATTGATAGCCTGAATGGTTTTTTGACCTCCATGCCTGGGGAACATGACTTGACCTTGCATCTGCACGAACTGCTGGCATTTCTGAATCAAAAAGGCGTGGTCACATTCCTAATTTTCACCCAGCACGGCCTGATTGGCGCCATGCAATCGGAGGTCGATGTCAGCTACTTGTCGGACACGGTTGTTCTGCTTCGCTACTACGAAGCGGAAGGTGAAATCCGGCAACTAATCTCTGTCGTAAAACAACGGGTGGGCCACCATGAGCGAACCCTGCGGGAATTACGTATGAGCAACAAAGGGGTCGAAATCGGCGAGACTCTAAGCAGTTTCCAGGGAGTTCTGACAGGAGTTCCCTCTTTCAGCGAAGGAAAAGGTTGAACCTGGGACCGGAGCTATGGGAATGAGTTTAGTTGTACGAGTCATCGCGCCCACGGGTCGCGACGCGGAGCTTATCGTAGGAGCCCTTCATCAGAATGGGCTGACCGCAGAGGTGTGCCAAGACCTGTCCTTCTTGCGGAGCCCGAATCACAAGGAAGTAGGCCCACTACTGATTGCCGAGGAGGCGCTGACGCCTTTGTTCGTGCAGCAGCTGAGTGACCGGGTACAACTTCAGCCTGCATGGTCGGACCTTCCCATTCTGCTTTTGACAAACGGCGGGCGTGAGATTCCAAAGGGCTACCGGGTCACCTATGACCACATGGTCATAGGCTCTCCGATTCTGCTGGAGCGTCCGATTCGAGCCGCAACCCTGATCAGCAGCGTACGAGCAGCGTTAAGAGCGCGCAAGCGCCAATATGAGATCCGCGATACATTGCTCGACAGGGATCGAGTGCTGACTGAACTGAAACTGGAGCGAGAAACGACCCAAGTCGTTCTCGACAATGTTCCGGTCGGCATTTTACTGGTGGACTCATCCGGCAAGGTGATTCTGGGAAATCGCAGTGTCGAGCGAATCCTGCGCCATCCCGTTTCCGAAATGGCCAATTGCGTGCCGGATCATCTATGGGTCGCATTTCATCCCGATGGCCGCCGAGTCGAAGCTGAGGAGTATCCGCTTCCGCGGGCGTTGCGATCGGGTCAGGCGATCGCGCCGGAGGATTTGCTGTATCAGCGGGGCGACGGCAGCATTGCATGGATCAGCGTTGCCGCCGCTCCAATCTTTAATGAGAGGGGCAGCGTATCGGGCGGGGTGGTCGCGATCTCGGACATTGATAACCAAAAGCGTACGGATTCGAATCTGCATCGCAGCGACGAGCGATTCCGCCGGCTGATTGAGCACTCCACAGTCGGCATGATCCTTGGGGACTTTCAGGGCGGCATTTCGTATGCTAACCCGGCGATTCTGAACTTGCTGGGCTACGCGCCGGAAGAGGTGGCCTCGGGAGCATTGCGATGGAATCAACTGACACCTGTTGAATATGCGGCTGCCGATGAGAGGGCCATCGAGGAACTTCGCGCCTGCGGGACGGCGACTTCCTATCAGAAATCGCTTCGCGCCAAAGATGGTCGTCTCCTTCCCTTCCTGGTGGGTGCCACGATGATTCCGTCTCCAAGGAGCGGTGATGCATCGAGCGAAATCGCCGTGTTTGTGACCGATCTGTCGACGCAAAAACTGGCTGAGTCAGCACTGATTCAGAGTGAAAAGCTGGCCGCCGTGGGACGACTGGCAGCCTCCATTTCCCATGAGATCAATAATCCTCTGGAGGCGATCACGAACCTGCTCTATCTGGCGCGGCGCAGCAGCAATGTTCCGAATGACGTGGCATCGTTTCTGGACAAGGCAGATCAGGAGCTGCAGCGTGTCACTCAGATTTCAATCCAAACGCTGCGTTTTCATCGGCAATCGACAAAGCCGCGTCTCATCACGTCAGAAGAATTGTTGGGTCCGACACTGGCGCTCTATCGGGGGCGTATCTCGAACTCGAACATTCGACTGGAGCTACAACATCGTGGAGCTGCACCGATCCTTTGCTACGAAGGGGATATTCGCCAGGTGCTGAACAATCTGATTGGCAACGCGATTGACGCCATGCGTTCCGGAGGGCGCCTGATCGTGCGCACCGGCAGGGCACGCCTGCGAAGAAGCGGCGTCCCAGCCATCCGCATCACGATCGCGGACACCGGCCATGGCATCCCGCCCGGGGTGATGCGCCGCATGTATGAACCGTTCTACACGACGAAGGGAATGAATGGCACTGGACTCGGACTGTGGATATCCAGTGGCATCATCGACAAACATCGGGGGAGGATTCAGGCTCGCTCTCGGCTGAGCAATGGCTGCGCCGGAACGGTGTTCAGCCTGCTGTTGCCGGCGAGTCCCTTCGAACGCCATGACGAATGCGCCTGAAACTGGAGTCGCGCCAGGAAGTGGCGCGGATTAGAACCACCGTCGATTGCGACTCGGAACAGGAATCGCGCAACAGTCTTAAGGCTTCTTAAAATACTGAATTTCCTGCTCGTGCTTCTTGGCCTTCTCGCGGCTCGTAAACGTACCCAGGTTGCGCCTCTTCCCCGTCGACTCATCTTTCCGGCGTGAATAGAGCCGGTATTCGCCGGACTTCAATTTACGAATCATACAAGAATGGATGCTGGAGACCGGTGTCGTGTCGCCCGACCCAATCGCCGGGAATTTTCTGAACGAAATGCATTCGACCTGGACGTAAATTCCCCCAGCGTGCGGATTGCCGATCCAATCTGCCGGCGGCAAGGATTTGATATACTTTTAACTAACCAGTTAATCAATGATATCGAAGAAGCCAATTCGCCGACGTGAAGACCGTTCTGACCGGACGCAAA
>JAJYBW010000109.1 GCA_021778815.1 Acidobacteriota bacterium
GGGATCATAGCCACGATAGAGGCCGTTGAAGTCAGCGATCTCCCTGTTTTCCTCCTGATCCCGAATCCCGGCGTCGAACACGAAGCCGGTGTGACTTCGCGCGGCAATTCCGTTGCCCAGGTTCGAACCGATGAGAGTGCCGTCGATAATCTTTCCAAATCCGTCGGCTACGTAAACGTCGCCTGGCTGCAGTTCCGCAATGGGCCATGAATTGGTGTCGCCCACCCGGTGCTCCTGCTTACCCTCAGTGGCAATGGCTGCGGCCATGTCGGGGCGCAAAGGCATGTACTGGGCGGTCAGGGCTCGGCCGGCAAAAGATTTACCAGGGTGAAGGGCCTGCCATCCGCCCTCGAACTGATTGTCGTAACCGTGACCACGCAGAAAATCCCAGATGTCTTCGATCGTCATATTTGTGGCGCGTTTCAGCAAGTCATCGGGCAATTTCGGACGTCCATCCGGGAAACGCTCGCCCTTCCAACCCGACGTATAGAAGAGAATCTGCTGGCGCGTCATTTTCACTTGACCGAAAACGGGCGATGTCCCCAACACTGTGCAGGCCAGCACGACAGTCCACATCATCTTCTTCACGCGAATCTCCTTTTTAGCGCGAACACGCCAATGGGAATTAAGTTGTTCTATCGCAGGCTACATTCAACGGGTTTTGCCTACCTTTCGTGTCTCTTCACCTTACGAAGCTCGAGTCCCGGCAGCCGTCATCAGAATCTGCTTCAACCGTTCGGCGACGATCAAATCCTGACCAGGCTGCAGCATCCACACTCCCACCACAATCGTGTTTGCGTCACCTGGCAATCCAGGCTCCGGAGCGCCGGTCGCCGGATGTAACTCAATGCTCGGAGAACCATGGCGGCACATCTTAGCCACTTCCAGCGGCGCAATCTTAACTTTCTCTTGGTCATAACGCAATAAAAGAGTGGGAACGTGGTTCGCCACTTCAGGAACATAAATCTGCGCTGTGAGCGTAGGTACGCTAGAAAGATAGTCGGCGATTCTCTGCGCGCGCCCGCGGAACTCCCTTTCCATCCCCTCATCAGTTTGGCTCAGCAGCCAGTCCACGGCGGCTACCATCCCGACAATTTGTTCCTTCGCCACCTTCTGTCCGCGGCCCACCACGTCATCAACTGGGTTATTGTTTCGCGTTGCGGCTGCGATCAATTCTTTCTTGCCGAGTAATAACCCCGCATTCTGCGGCCCTCGAATTCCCTTCCCTCCAGAGAAACAAACCAGGTCAAATCCCATTTGGGTATAGTTCCATAGGTTCGATATAGGAGGCATGTCCGCGGCGGCATCGTTCATGCTGGGAACCTTATGTTCATGGGAAACTCGAATCCAATCCTCGCGGCTGATCCTTCCACTTGTCGCCGCATTAAAGAAATGTGTCATCACAGTTCTTTCCGTGAAAGCCGCGCGATATTCATCCAGAGTTTCTACTTCCACAATGTGAACACCGCAGTTCAACAGTGCATGGTCATACCCGTAGCGGTGTCCTTTCTGCATAATGGCCTCATTTTTCAAAGAGTCCATCCCCTGTGGCATAAGCGGCGGGATCCGCTCACCTCGCCTGTCATTCGCCACCGTCACACATGCCGCGGCTCCAAGAGTAAGTGCGGACGCAGCCCCCGCAGACACTAACGCCGATTCGCAGCGCAATCGTTTCGCAATGTAGGATCCAGCCGCTAGCTGCAGCTCTTCCAGACGCACAGGATGTTTGGCCGCCCGGGCAACTGCCGCTTGGACGCTCTCCGGCATGATCGCCGCTGTCAAACTCGTATAGGTGCCCGCAGCATTGATGATCTCCTGCACACCCAGCTTCGCGTAGTAGTCGACGCCATTGTCTTCCGGAGAAACCTCCGCGCCAATAGCGCGCATCGGCGTCATCACGCTGGAAAATCCAATGGAAGCGAGCGCAGCGCGAGCGTGAGCAAAGAAAGACCGGCGCGAATAGCGAATCGTCATGGTTTCCTCTCTAAGACGTTGCTTTCTGTTGACGCAATCTAGTTGGTTCCAACTCTACCAAGTGATCCGAGTATGTATCACCGTAGTCGGCCGTGCATAACTCTCTCCGGGATTTCAGGGGTCCACTCGCCGCCGTCAAACCTGGTGCTGGCGCAGAACTTTCGACAGAGCATCGGCAATCACTCGATCTTCGCCCGGCTGCAACACAATGGCGGTGATCCCGATGCTGCCGGCTCCGCCGTGTCCACCACCCCCTAGAACAATGGATGGCTTCATGTTCGCAAGCTCTCGATTCACCTGGCCTGCGTCAATGGAGAACTTGCTGGGATCCAGATGGATCTGAATGGTTGGAAAATTATTCGCAATCTCCGGAACATGTCTCGTGACTGTAACTCCCGCGATTTTGCTGACCTTATTCGCAATCGTATCCAGCTGTCTCCACTGCTCTTTTGCAAGCACCTGTTCGTCTTCGGCCAAGTAAATCTCCAGCGTCTTCACCATGCCAACAATCTCTTCTTTGCCAACCTTCGTTGGGCGACCCAGAGTATCCTCGTTCGGACTCATATTCAGCAGCGCATTGCTGATCATTGGCTGGCGGCCGATCAGCAGACCCGTGCATTGTGGTCCACGCATGGCTTTGCCTCCGCTGAATGAGATCAGATCGAATCCCATATTTGCGTAATCCGAGAGATGCGATTTTGGAGGCGTGTCCGCTGCCGCGTCAATAAACGCCGGAAGATTCGCCGCATGAGCCAGCTTCAACCACTCTTCCCTCTTAATCTGTCCATCCGGATCTGCCAGATTTAGAAAGTGCATAGCGGCGGTCCGTTCACTGATGGCACTATGTACATCGGCGACCGTCTCTACCTCAACAATTTTCACTCCCGTCGCACGAATCTGATGGTTCCAGGGGCTGCGATGTGCCTTCTGAATGATGACCTCGGACTTAAGTCCCGTAAGGTCCGGAATCTGTTTGATATAGGTTTCATTGCTTCCGGTCAAGATTCCGGAATAGCCATTTTGGATGGCGGATGCCGCTCCAGAAGTGACGAGCGCGCTATAGCCCTGCGGCAGCTTCAGCATCTCCGCGATGCGTTTACCGGCGGCGGCCTCTAGGTCATTAATGTTGACAAAGTGCAGAGAGGCCAGCTTCATCACCGCTTCGGCCTCCGGTCGCATCAGCGATCCTCCCAGGTAAGTCATCGTTCCCTGACCGTTGATGACCGTGGTTAATCCAAGCTCTTCGTATACATTCCCGCTCTCCCCAAGGCCTTTGATCTTTCCACTCCACGAGGAAACGCGCTTGTCTGGCGCCGACGCACCCAGGGCCTTGCGGCCAATCGTTGACGCGGACAGAGCTGCAAGCACATGTAAGAAAGCCCGACGATTGATCTTATGTCGCACGAAATTACCTCCGGTGGATTCAAATGGGTTGGGATGTGAGCACTTCTCGTCCTCACAGGTGCATATGACTGACTATTGTATCGAGACGCGGAATCAATCCTTGCCAAAACTCATTACAACATGCCGGTTGTGGTTTACGGCAAAGTTCAGCGAGCATGCGAGGCTCACTCACGTGGATGGACGACCATGGGCGATCGGAAGCGCGTCGCTATTGCCTTCCATGTGGACGAAGACGGGGTAAATATCATCGGAGTCTTCTACTAGGATTATGAACCGGCCCTGCTCGATGAAGCGTGCGATGACGAGGTAGACAACGCTGTCCTGCTCGATTCGATAGCCTTCAACGGCTTCAGCGATGGCCAGCGCTCATAGAGAACATGGCCGTTATCCAGGGGCCCCTAAGGTCAGCATATGAGCAAATTCACTTGCCGGCCAACTGGGCGCGGTTAGCTTGCACACGGGTCGTCCATTGGTATTAGATTGTAGTAGGGCAAATGGAACGCATGGCCTTGGCTCGCAAGGTATTGTGCTGCGTCTGGTAGGGTTGTCAAATGGCCAAAAAGATCAGGCGGATCGGCATCCTCACCGCCGGTGGCGACAGCCCTGGGCTGAATGCTGCCATCCGCAGTGTCGGCAAGGCGGCGCACGGCTACTATGGCATGGAGGTCATTGGATTTCGCGATGGCTTTCGCGGCGTTGTCGAGAATCGGCGCATTGATCTGGATCACTCCGCCCTTTCCGGGATTCTCACAATCGGGGGCACAATTCTCGGCACCAGCCGCGACAAGCCGCACCGCATGGTAATCGACGGACGCACCAAGGACATGACGAGTGTCATCAAAGCCAACCTGAAAAAATGGGGCATCGATTGTCTCGTCTGCCTCGGAGGAGGCGGTACGCAGAAGAACGCATTCCGTTTACACCAGGCTGGCATTCACGTCATCACATTGCCCAAGACTATCGACAACGATGTGGCCATGACCGATGCCACGTTGGGTTATGCCACGGCCCTGGGGATTGCCACCGACGCCATTGATCGTCTGCACAGCACCGCCCACAGCCATCATCGCATCATCGTCGCGGAGATTATGGGACATCGCGCTGGTTGGCTCACGCTGGGTGCGGGACTGGCGGGCGGGGCGGACGTCATTCTCATCCCCGAAATTCCCTACGACGTGGAGAAGATCGCCGAGGCCATCGGTCGACGCAGCAAGCAAGGGAGCAACTTCAGCATTGTGGCCGTGGCCGAAGGCGCCATGAGCCGGAACGATGCGCTGGTCTTTGGAATCGCCGAAAAGGCTCTCAAACGGGCCAAGACCCTGAACGAGAAGCTTGAGGCCAAGCGCGAGATCGCCGCCCTTGATGTCCTGCATGAGGGCAACACGTTGCGTTTGGCCACGCAGCTGGAGGAACTGACACATCTTGAGTCCCGCGTGACCATCCTTGGCTATGTGCAGCGCGGAGGTACGCCCTGCGCGGAGGACCGGATACTCGCCACGCGTCTGGGGAGTGCTTGCGCCGATCTGATCAACAAGGGGGTGTCTGGCGTGATGGTGGCGGCACGCGGCGGCGGCACCGAACCCGTGCCGCTGGATCAAGTGGCAGGCAAACTCAACCTGGTGCCTCCTGATCATTCGTGGGTACAGGCAGCTCGCAGGGTGGCGACGTGTCTTGGAGATTAAGCTAGTCAGCCGAAGCTACTTGATTGGACCAGCCAACAATCGTCGGTCGTATAGAGAATTCACGGTTCGCAGGCCTCATAAAAGTCTGGTTCCCGACAAGTCCGCGCTCGCAGACGCGAGAATCAGCGTCGAAATTGCCTGAATCCCAGTTTTGCGGGAATGGCTCTGTTGCGATCTAGCGCCAATCAATAGCCATAAAAACCGAAACCGAGCGCACAAAGCACCCGGTTTCATTGGGTTCGAAATTTGCGTTGATGTCCGTAATTGGTTGCGGGGGCTGGATCTGAACACAAGACTCCGTTCCGTATTCCCATCAAGCCCATGTCCCCACGATCTATCTCATGACAGTCAGCCATATAAGGACATAACTTACTGGCTCGATACGGCATTGGCGTACTTTGGCAAAGCTCTTAAGGCTGGCAGAGCAGATCCTTGAGTCGGTGAAGTCAAAATTCGGCGCGGTCGGGTACCGTTGCGGATTTCAGGTCGCGTTCCAGCTCAATTGCAGCAAATCGCACAAGGTCGATCTGCCTCGCCAAGTCTTCTGCTTATCAAGGAATTGCGTCGATGTTGCCCGATCTTCGCCATCGGGATCTCAAGCTGCCCTGCCTCATACAACTTGCGCCAGTGGAATACCTGGTTCGCGTTGACCCCATGCCCCTGAGCAACAGCCGCAGCCGAAACCCCAGGCTTCAGCGTCTGCTCTACAACCAGTCGCTTCTCCTCGATCGTCCTGTACTGTCGGGGCCTTCGCCTTCGACCAATCAGCGCAGTGGCTTCCATCCATATCCCTCCGGCCATGGCAACAAGCCATGTCTACAAAGAGCATGACGATCCGAAACCGCGCTGTCGAGACGGCCCTCAGTCGACGCTTACTATGCTCTCCTTGTCCAGTGTCTCTCTTCTCCACTGGCACAGTTCAAGCCGGGCACTCCAATTCCCAAGGGAGCAAAGCTGTTCGATGAAGCCTGGGACGAGGATTTGCGCCAGAAGACATGGACATTACCAGTAAATGTCCGTCAAGCCGTGGAGGATCTCAAAATTAACAAGAAGTGACTGGGGAAAGGGACTGCAAATGCGCGAAGAATATCGTATGTTATCCGCTGGCCTTTATATGAGACAGCTTCTAATCAGGTTGTGCCTCGGCGATTACCATGTTGAAGCTGGCCAAGCGTGTAGGTCATCTGTCTACGTGTAGGTCATCTGTCTATAAGAAGCACAAAACTTTCTCGAGCGCTCGGGAGATCTCCCATCCGTATTGGCGATTGACCATTGATTGGTTCGGCCAGTTCAGGATAACTATTAATGAGGAATGGGTTGAATTCGGATCTGCGTTCTTTGTGTGGTATTTAACTTCAGCCAGAGGACTGCATCTTCTCGGTTAATCGACTGAGATTCTCCGATACGAAGAGATGCACTTTGCTTCTGTAGATGGCCATTCAAATAAACATTCATAGATCCCGACCAATTTTCAATGAGAAATGCAGGGTCGACTAGGGGTTGATCCGGGCTTGCTTCTATGGTTAAGAGGAACGGAGATGGTTTTGCCCCAGCCGGAAGGTGAATAACAAAAGCGCGTTGGGAAGAGTCATAGTTTGCGTTCACAACTCCCGTCCCGCTCGCTTTGATTGTGGGAGGCGAGAGCCAGGACTTTGCCAACGGAAGTAACTGCTGCGGTTGAAGTGATGTCAAACCCGTCATGAGCAACTTTGTCTCTGTATATTTGGTCTTCTCGTAGTCTTCCCAGGAAATATCCGAGAGTGAGCTGTGGGACGTACGATCGGCAGCAACCGCCGGACGCCCGCTCGAGGGGATTTGTGCGACAGGCCAGTGATTCCACCACTCGAACATGGAGTAGCTTCTCTCACTACTATACGAACGAAAATGCACGCCCCTGGGCGGTACTATCTCGAAGGGTTTTTGTTCAGATTTCAAGTTCACAATCTGGATATTTGCATTGTTCGGGAGGTCTAAACTATGCGGCCCTTTGGGATAGTCAAACGACTGGTCAGTCTTTACCCCCCAGTTGTAAGTGTGCGTCTCCCCACGCATATTCTCCAATGTAAGTGCGTCCGGCTGAATATCATCCTCCGGCCTTTGGCCAGGCCCGTTGATGACGATCGATTCTTGCCATTCATAAGGGGTGTGCTCCAAATCAGTTCCCCGCAAAATCTGTTTTCGGACGGCGACACCGTCTGGATATACAGTCCAGTATTCATCAACCCAGTCGAACCATCCTGTATTTGGATCTGGGACCGAGCCCGCATAGTTGCGAGTCTCTGCCAGGGCATATCGCCAGTGGACGACAGCTCTTGCGGGGCTTGATTCCAATATGCTAACGCGAGAGTAGCGGCTTTGTTTATCGGACATTGGTTCGCAATCTTCGCCACCGGTACAACCTGGAGGATCCCATGTCTCAACCGACTGATCGTTGTACCACTTCCCATTCCCCGTCACCCAGGCAGGCATATAGTTCGTACCGCGCCAGAATACGAGTCGGATGGGTGATTCGTCGAAGCGCACGACGACATCGGATTCAGCTCCAAAGCGATTTATTCGATCCCATGTTTTCTTGAACTTAAGCGTGGCGTAGAATGCTCCAAACGAGCCTACACCTGCAGGTCCTGAAGGAAGTACGGCGAAGGGGATCACATCACGGTCGGAAACGTTTGCCGATTCAAACGCGATCCGTTCATCTTGCGCTGAACGAGCATGAGGAAGAATTTCAAGTTCATCGAGAAATCCGTCAAACGAGTAGTTGACGGGTTCATGAGGATGGATCAGCCAGGACGGAAACGGAAGCGTCGGCTCCCTGACGTGGCCGACAATCAGACTTGCATTCTCTGCCGGGAAGAAAGTGCCCTTTGCCTTCAACGTACCCGCCAGCATTCCATTGATGTAAATCGTGAGTCCTGAATTCCCGTCAAAGGTCGCGGTTACGCGGCTCCACTTTTTCAGGGGGAGTCGCATCCCTGATGTTACCCGCTGCCAAACTCCATTTACGTCCAAATCAAAACCAACGTGGCCAAAAGCATCGATCCCAAAAAAGAAGCCCACTTGCTTATCGAGTTCCTGATCGGCGATCGGTACCCAGTTCCAAGGGTAGTCGTCGATAGCCACCCACGCTGATACAGTAAACGAATTGCCTAAATCGGGTACGTTCTTTGCCGCGCGGACGATCTGGGTTGTGTAGCCGTCAAATTGTAATGCGGTTCCCTCCACCCCCGGTACCCTATCCCAATAACCCTCCATCCTGTCATCCATTGATCCTCGCGAATCGTGAATTAAAGGGCCCCCAGCTTCATCAAAGTTCCAGCTAATTCCATTGTTTAGGGTCTGCGCGTGCAGGCGGGAACTCATCAGGATGAATGTGCTCATCATGCAGGCTGATGTTATGTACCGATGAAACATCTTCATGGCTATCGTGACCTCGTTATCTAATCACTTCCAGACAGACCCGAAAGCTATATGCAATTCGACTTTATAACACTGAAGTGTTGTCCGTTTCGTCGAAATATGGCAAGTGAAAGTACACTGGAGCAGAAACAAAGCGCGATTCTGTTAGCGAAAGTCTCAAATGAGTTCTAATTCGTCCAAGCACATTGAATAAATGCGCGCCGGGACGACTCACTTTGAATTTCTCCTCGGCGTGATTGGCGCTGTCGAACAGCGAGCCCGTTCTCCTGTCTTCACTTGTACACTTTGTAGGAATGTTCACGAACTAGCCTTGCTCCCTACATTTCGTCATGTAGGTCACCACCTTCCCGGGTCCACAAATCTCGCCGGACTCCAGAATAAAAGTGTTCGCCACGCCGGTGCATGGCCAAGGATCTGCAACACATCACATATTTTTGTGATGGTGCATGATCGGTAATGGTCAGTCATCGTTCATCCAAGCCTGCAGAAATGTGCAGAACTCCGAAGTTCAGAGAGTTTCTTATAGTAAGTAGTCACCTAAACGCAGAGCGCGACCAACAAGCTTGTTACCGGCAAAGCCAGTGTCTCCTATGACCTCGAATTGAAACACTTTAAAGTTAAGCAAGCATGAGACGGGCAAAGAACAAGTTGTGAAAGCCTGCAAGACTTTTTTGTTGGCGGTTCTTCGTCTCTGGCCAAGAGTCAAGAAGGTCCTGACCAGGCAAAGCTTTTCTTCACGACCTATCGGCGGAGCAGCAATACAAAGCCTCCCTCGGTCTAGGCAGTTCGAATACCCGTCACTGCACCATGCGCTACTGCAGTAAATGGCCCGGAAACATTTGCAGCCGATTGCCGGATTCCACAATTGGACGCCTGCCGTCTTGAACACCGCATGCATGCTGTATTCAAGACGGCAGGCGTCTTCCCGGAACGTTATCAGCTATTTCACCCAAGTTTCAGTCCTTGAGGCAAAAATGGTTCCGATAGCCAACCCGTTTTCCCACGCTTCTTTGCTGCCTGTATTCGCATGGCTTGAAATCCCCAAAGCCGCACCAGGGATAACATTCATGGCGGGCCTCAGAATTGAAATTTCAGTGCCAATTGAATTTCCCTTGCGGTGCTAGCGGTG
>JAJYBW010000110.1 GCA_021778815.1 Acidobacteriota bacterium
CTCCGGCGAAACCCAACGCATTTCAGTGTCGAATGACGGCAGCATGGCCTTCACCTCTGACCAGACGCAGCCCCGCCTGGCTGTCATCGACACCGCGACAAACAAGGTGAAAGCATGGGTGCCTCTGCCAGGAACCGGCTACGGCACCGCTCCCACGAAAGATGGACGCTCGCTGCTGGTGGCCGTTCCCGGTAGGAACCTGGTGGCCGTTGTCGATCTCGCCACGCTGAAAGTGATCAACACCATCCTTGTTCCCAGTGCGCCGCAGGAAATCCTGGTGCGCCCCGACGGCAAGATCGCGTATGTCTCGTGCAACGTGAAAAATCAGATCGCCGTTATCGATCTCTCCGACTGGAAAGTGCGGAAGCTCATCAATGTCGGCGCCGGTGCCGACGGCCTCGCCTGGGCCCAGTAAACGGCCGCGAAAGGTGCCGCGTACCCCGACTGCGGGCACTCACGGCGAAATGAAAGACAGCAACGGTGAACACGGGTTCAAGATGGTTGACGTAACTCGAATCTCGAAGGAAAATCGAGTGGCCATGATTGATTACGCTTCGAACGCGTATCTCAAAAAAAACCTTGGTCGATGGTACCTTCCCGCTACTATTCTCCTCGCTCTTACCTGTTTGATCTCAGGCTGCGGAAGCAGCGTCAATAATGGGGGAACATCCGGCCCGGGAACGCCGCCCTCAGGTTTTACTCAGGCCGCCTCAACTGAGCAATGGACGGCGCAATTCGGAACCGGGAGCGGTGATATTGCGGAAGATGTTGCCACTGACCCCAGCGGCAACCTGCTCGTTGCGGGCATCACCCTGGGAGCATTCCCGGGGTTCAGCAATCCGAACAGTGCGACTGAAGATTTTGTTGCAAAGTATGATGCCTCTGGGAAACAGATGTGGCTGAAACAATTTGGTACAGGGTCCACCAATGGCGACAGCATGAACGCCATCACCGTCGACGCCCAGGGCAACATTCTTTTAGGCGGTAGCACATCTGGCGCATACCCCGGATACACAAATCCCACGGGCGCGACCGAGGCAGTTGTATTTAAGCTGGATGCGAATGGCAATCGGATATGGGTTCAACAATTCGCCGCCGGCGCGGGCGAAATTATTAACGCGTTGGCAATTGCGCCAGATGGCAGCATAGCGGCTGTGGGCGCTCAAAGCGTCCAGTGGCAGCAGGTCAGCGTGGGCATGGGCGGGACACAATCGGAAATCACATCGGAAGTTGGCCTGATTGCCAAACTGGATGGCAATTCAGGAAACATACTCTGGCAACATACTCTGCCGCAGTACGCGCTTGCCACACTCGGCGCAGTTGCCGTGGATTCACAAGGAAACATCTACGCCGCTGGAAATACGTTTACTTCCTACAACGCGCCGCCTGTGCCGCTCCTGCTGCAATACTTTCCTGTAGGCGCGGCGGGATGGGTACAGCAATTGCAAAGCACCAGCTATGCCTCCGGAGTCTATCTGTCTGGCGTTGCCGTAGGCGCAACCGGCGATCCGGTGGTCGTAGGCTGCCCGGTTGAGAACGCCGTCAGTCCAGCGCCTGGTTGTCTGCTGGCGGAATACGCCAGCGGCACCGGCCAACAGGTTTGGCTTACACCCTTTGCGACGAGCGCGGCCTTCCAGATCGGCAGCGGCGGCATTGCGGTGGATCCATCCGGCAACATCCTTATCACGGGTTATACCCAGCAACCGCTGCTGCCAACCTTCACGCTGCAAGACGACGTCTATATCGCGAAATTCCAAGGGACCGGTCAGAATATCTGGGCGCAGCAGTTCAACGATCAAGCGAAATCTGACCATGGCTCAATCGGCGGCCCCTCTTTGACAGTCGATGGCCAGGGTAACGGTTACATCGGGGACAATACATTTATGCAGCCATCGCCCCCCGGCGGAACATCCTTCAGCGAACCATTGCTGGCGAAATTTGGGCCATAAGAAATCTGAAATAAAAAAGCCCGACATGATGTCGGGCTTTTTTATTGAAATGTATCCGCTTTATGCTGTCGCCTTGATCTGGGCCACAGTCCAATTTGCATCGCCAACCTTGAAGCGGGCGAAGCGGCGCACCTGAAGGTTTTCTCCCAGCTTGCCGACCTTCTGCGCGATCAACTGCGCAATGGTCACCGTCTGCTCTTTGATGAAGGGCTGCTCCAGCAGGCAGACTTCCTCATAAAACTTCGACATTTTGCCTTCGACGATTTTCTCAATCACCGGAGCCGGCTTGCCGGTCTGCGCCGCCTGCGCGCGATAGATTTCCTTCTCGCGTTCCAGGTCTTCCGCGGTCACATCTTCCTTGCGGATGTAGCGGGGATCGGTGGCCGCGATATGCATTGCGATGTCCTTCAGCAGTTCCTGAAAGTCTGGCGTGCGGGCGACGAAATCGCTCTCGCAGTTCACTTCCAGCAACACACCAATCTTGCCCCCCGCGTGGATGTACGTTCCCACGGCGCCTTCGCTGGCGGTACGGCTGGCTTTCTTGGCCGCCGATGCCATGCCGCGCTTGCGCAACACGACCACGGCTTCTTCCATGTCGCCTTTGGCTTCTGTCAGTGCATTACGGCAGTCCATCATAGGAGCGCCGGTCTTCTCGCGCAGCTCCTTCACCATTCCAGCTGAAATTGTTTCTGTCACAGTCGACATCCTTTTTACGTCCAATCTTTTTTCGCTTGAGCTAGTGTGCGAGAGCAGCCCTCAACCTTAACATGTAAGGTTCTTCAGGCCGCCTCAAGAACACGGAAAGAAACATCGGTGCGGTTAGCTCGCCGGCAAGCTTTCGGCCAGCGGGCCTGCGTGCTACAGCAGACGCTAGACGCCGCTCTCCGCCGCTGCAGCTTCCGGCTCATCCGCAATCGCGGAAACTGCCGTAGGAGCTTTGCGAATTCCGCCGCCCAGCGCCTTTTCCAAGTCAACGTCGTCGTCGGCCAATTCTGGATCGTACTTGGCCGCATTAAAGCTGTCCGGAATCGCCGCAACGCCCTCGGCAGCCGCTTCGTCGGCGCTCGCCGTCACGCCTGCTAGTTCCGCCTGCTGCTTGTCGCCGCTCATCTGCACGCCTTCGACAATCGAGTCAGCAACTTTCGACGTGAACAGCCGAATCGCGCGCAGCGCGTCATCGTTGCCCGGAATAATGTAGTCGACCAGCGTCGGATCGCAGTTCGTATCCACAACCGCAACCACGGGAATGCCCAGCTTGCGGGCTTCCTTGACCGCGATCGTCTCGTTGTTTGAATCGACGACAAACAGCGCATCCGGCAAGCGGCGCATGTTTTTAATGCCGGCCAGGTTCGCCTGCAGATGCTTGCGCTCGCGTTCCAGCTTGATGACTTCTTTCTTCGTCATCAGATCGTAGCGGCCGTCGGTGGCCATCTCATCCAGTTCCTGAAGGCGCTTCACAGACTTCTGCACGGTCGCCCAGTTCGTCAACAGACCGCCCAGCCAACGCTGGTTGATATAGAACATGCCGCAACGGGTGGCTTCCTCGGCAATCGCATCCTGTGCCTGCCGCTTGGTGCCCACAAACAAAATCGTCCTTCCATCGAGCGCCAGGTCGGTCACATACTTGCTGGCTTCCTTGAACATCTTCAAGGTCTTCTGCAGATCGATGATGTAGATCCCGTTCCGTTCGCCAAAGATATATTCCTTCATCCTTGGGTTCCAGCGCTTTGTCTGATGCCCGAAGTGGACTCCCGCTTCGAGCAGTTCCTTCATGGTGATAGTGGCCAAACGACCTCCTTGTGATTTGCATCCTGCCGGCTCGTCAAAACCGGCTCGGATTGATCCCCGTGGGGAAATTTACGTCCAAAACCTGCGATCCACTTCCTGCCGCAACTTTCACGTGCAAAGGCTGCACTCATGTGGAGCGCAGCCATCGCATGTCTCAAAGAAGTTGCCAGTTCCAGCTGCGAACTACCGCTTGCTGAACTGGAAGCGCTTGCGAGCGCCCTTCTGCCCGTACTTCTTGCGTTCCTTCATGCGGGCATCGCGCGTCAAAAAGCCCTGTTCCTTCAGGCTGCCGCGCAATTCAATGTTGTACTCCAGCAATGCGCGAGCGGTGCCCATCTTCACGGCATCCGCCTGTGCGGTCACGCCGCCGCCCTTCACCGTGGTCAACACGTCGAAGGTGGCTGCCAGGTCAGTTGCGACCAGGACGCGCTTGGCTGCGATGCGCTGCTGCTCGGTAACAAAATAATCTTCGAAGGCACGGCCGTTCACTGTGAACTTGCCGCTGCCAGGACGCAGAAACACGCGAGCAATGCTCGTCTTGCGCCGTCCGGTTCCGTAATACTGTGTCAATTCTGCCATACGTTTTTCGCTGTCCCGTTACTTTCTCGCGGTTGCTGAATCTTCCAGTGTCATCGCAATCGGCTTCTGCGCCTCGTGCGGATGCGTGTCGCCCTTGTACACCTTCAACTTGGTGGCCATCTGGCGTCCCATCTTGTTCTTTGGCAACATGCCGGTAATGGCCTGCTCCACCACGCGATCCGGTCGGCGCGCCATCAGGCGCACAAACGACTCTTCACGCATGCCGCCCGGAAAACCGGTATAGCGGCGATACATCTTCTGCTGACTCTTCAACCCGGACAGGCGAACCTTCTCCGCGTTCAGCACAATGACATGGTCTCCCGTGTCAATGTAGGGCGTGTATTGCGGGCTGTTTTTGCCGGACAACACCCGTGCCGCCTCGGTGGCCAGACGTCCCAGCGTCTTGCCGCTGGCATCCAGCACGTACCACTTGCGGTTGATGTCCTGCGGACGCGGAATAAAGGTAGACATGGTTCCAGTTCTCCCAAACAAACATCAAAAATTAAATCTGTCTTCGCGAGCCGATGCACACCGCCACAACAAACAAGGCGTTCAGCTGCCGGAAATTCTGCCAGCAAATCACGCAATGGAGTACAGTGGGCCAAAACCATGCAGCGTCGAGGGGCGGTGAAACCGAAAGACGCTTTGCGTGCCGCTAACGCACCGGAAGAGATGCAAGCAGACTCACGCAACACTGCACAAGGATTTAAGAATAACCAAAACAAGGGCCAGAGTCAACGAAACCCGCCATAAATCGCCCCTGCACAGCCAACAGTGCAATCCCATGCGGAGCCATTCAAATTCCGCTTGACGCCCGCAGCTTACCCTGTTTACTCTAGGCTTGTTTCGGAAAAGCCTATGACCCAAAAATCGCCCAAATTGCCCTCCGAACCCCGGGACCTGTTCCCTGGCGCGCTCGAACTCATGATCCTTCAAACGCTCCACCGCCAGCCCATGCACGGCTACGCCATGGTCCAGCATATTCAGCAGCGCTCGCGCGATCTGCTGCAGGTGGAGGAGGGCTCGCTTTACCCCGCGCTGCAACGCCTGCTGAAAGCCAATCTTGTCGATGCCGAATGGACGATTTCCGCCTCCAACCGCCGGGTGCGAACCTACAGCATCACGCCCGACGGGACGAAACACCTGGAGCGCGAAGTCTCCCGCTTTGAGCAGATGCTGGAAGGAATCTCGCTGGTCCTCGCGCCCAACGCTTCCTGAGAAATCTGGGTGCCCCAAGTCTCGCCTTTGAGACCTGGGTTCGGCTTCAATACAACCGCTGTCGAGGAAATCATGATGAACCGCTTCCGACGAATGTTTTCCCGGAGCAGACTCGCCGCCGACCTTTCAGAGGAGATGCAGCAGCATCTCGAGGAAAAAATCGAAGCGCTGGTGGAGAGTGGGATGCCCCGCAACGAAGCCGTCCACTCCGCTCGCCGCGCCTTCGGCAATGCCACGCTCATCGAGCAGCGCAGCCGCGAGGTCTGGATGTGGCCATTCATCGAAAGCATCTGCGCTGACATCAAATTCGCCCTCCGCCAACTCCGCAAATCGCCGGGTTTCGCCGCCGTTGCCTTCCTGACTCTCGCAATCGGAATCGGGGCAAACACAGCCATTTTTTCGCTGATGAATGGGTTGTTGCTGCGGCCATTGCCAGTTGCCGATGCCGATCAACTGGTGGTTCTTCGGATGGACCAGGATCGCGAGCTGCCTGGATATAATTTCTCGGCTCCGCTTTTCCGCGGATTGGAGCGGCAGCACAAAATTTTTTCCGATGTGTTTGCGTTCAGCGGGCGTCCCAATTTTCAGGTTCGAGAAGGATCGACGAATGAATCCGTACGCGGAATGCTTGCCAGCGGAGAGTTTTTCCAGGCTTTAGACATCCCGCCGCTGATCGGACGTTATCTGACGCCGGTCGATGACCGAATCGGAGGCAATCCAGAAGGGCTTGCCGCCTTAGTGAGCGAAGGTTTCTGGCAGCGTTGGTTTCACCGCGATCCAAAAGTGGTGGGCCGCAAGCTCATCATCGCCAACGTCCCCTTCACCGTGGTGGGAGTGATGCCGAAGCGATTTATTGGAGCCGATCCCACGCAAAGACCGGAGATCTATGTACCGCTATCGGCTGAGCCGATCATCGATGCCCCGGAGAATTGGATTGCCGGGGGCGTAAATTTCCATTGGTTGACAGTGATGGCGCGACGCAAATCTGAAATTTCCCTGCAGCAGACGAATGCCGCGCTGCTCCCAATGTCGATGCCGATTGCGCAGGCGCAGGTTTCGGACGGGAACTGGATCGCGGAAGCGGAAAAGGGCGAATTCCATTTCACCGCAGAGCCCGGCGCCCGAGGGTTTACTTTTCTTCGAATGTTCTTTCGCAAACCACTCATCGCCGTGTTTGTGATGTGCGGAGGGATTCTGCTGCTGGCTTGTTTGAACCTGGCGAGTTTGCTAACTGCACGGAGTGCGGCCCGCGAGCGTGAGCTGGCAACTCGGCTGGCACTCGGCGCCACCCGGGCAAGACTGATTCAGCAACTGCTTACTGAAAGTTTGCTGATTACGTTGGTGGGTACTATGGGTGGACTGGCAATGGCACCCCTGGTTGCTCGTCCGTTGGCCTCGATGCTGATGAGCGGTTTTTCGAACGGATCTCTGGACATCTCGCTTGATATGCGTGTGTTTCTGTTCGTCGCAGCTATCGCGGCTGGATCCACACTTCTGATCGGCTTGATACCGGCGCTTCAGGCAACCGAGGGTAATCTAAATGACCACATCAAGAACGGCCAACACTCCCGGCTGACGTATGCTCGGCAGCGGATTCTAGTTCGCCTGCTGGTGTTATCGGAAGTGGCACTGACGATGGTCCTTGTCGTTGGGGCGGGATTGCTGGGAACGAGCCTGGTGAAGCTCTATCATTCAAACCTCGGATTCGATCCCCGTGGATTGGTAAATGTCACCTTCAATATGGCGAAGCAGCCGCTCAACGGCGATGCATTGACACGTCTCTACCAAACCATGAGCAATCAGATCGGGCACATGCCCGGCGTCAAGGAAATCAGTTGGGAACGGATCATTCCGATGACCGGCGAAACCTGGGACAATATCTACGCTGCGCCAGGCGGCAGCGCCCGCGATACTTTCGAAAACAGAGTGGGCCCGGGTTACTTCTTGACGATGCGCATTCCCGTGATCGCTGGACGGGAATTTCAATGGACGGATACAAAGCCATCGGGGTTGAAAGTCATTCTGAACCGTGCCGCAGCAAAGCAGCTGTTTCCTGGAAAAGATGCACTCGGGCAACAAGTACAAAATGTCGATGCCAAGGCTTTGTATGAAGTAATTGGAGTGGTAGGCGACACCAAGTACGACGATCTGGCGAACTCGTCACCGGCAATGGCGTACTTGCCGATCACGCAGGTGTCGGACACAAATCTCAATGAGAAGAAGCCATCCTACACGGCAGTGGTGCGAATCGATGGACCGGTGGCTCCGTTGGCTGTGGCTGCCCGTTCCCTCGCCGTGCGGCTGGCTCCCACAATCCCCGCGCCTGCAATCACGACCATGGACAGCGTGATGAATGATTCAATCAGCTCGCAGCGGATGATGGCGCTCTTGTCGCTCTTCTTTGCCGGTTGCGCACTGCTCATCACAGCTATTGGGCTCTATGGAACACTCGCGTACGCAACCGCACGGCGAATCACCGAAATCGGCGTTCGCATGGCCCTGGGAGCGCAGCGCGCGCAGGTAGCTGCAATGGTGTTTCGTGAGAATGCGCGCGTCGCAATCTTTGGATGCGTTGCTGGTCTGGTGGCAGCGATCCTTGCGTCCCGTGTGCTCGCCAGGTTTCTCTATGAGATATCCCCGCATGATCCCTGGGTGCTGCTATGCTCCGCAGGTATTCTGCTTGCGATTGCAGCCGTTGCATCGACGATACCTGCATTGCGCGCAGCATCGATCGATCCCATGGTGGCTCTGCGTGCGGAGTAAGTCTTTGCCTTGGAGTGGCTTGCCACGCATGCAGGGCGGATATGCATCCCGAGTTCCTCTCCAGCTGACAACTCCATCCCGCATTTCTGAATCTTTCTTAAGAGTGAGACAAACTATGAAAGCCAAATTCCTCAGCACCGCCCTCGTCGCCGCCGTTCTTTCCGTCGGCCTTCCGGTCATCGCACAATCCAGTACCGATCCCGGCTTTAAGCAGGACATGAAAAACGCCGGCCACAGCACCAAGAACGCCGCCAAAGCCACCGGCCACGGCATCCAGAGTGGAACCAAGAAAACCTGGCACAAGACCAAGCACGTGACCAAGAAAGCGACCCACAAGACCGCGCAGAAAACCGACGAAGGCGCCCGGAAGGTCGAGCATAAAACCAGCCCAGATCAGTAGACGAGGGCTTGGCTGCCTGCAGCAGTTTTTGACTGCAGCATCCGCGATGAACGTACGGCGTAGTTAAAGAATCTTTTTGCCGAAGGCGGAAGATGTCAGTTCCACGGCCAAGTCCGCCGTACGGTTGTGCTCGTCGATCACCGGATTCACCTCGACCAGCTCAAAGCTCAACATGCGCCCGTCATCGGCGATGATCTCCATCGCAAGGTGGGCCTCGCGATAGGTCGCGCCGCCGCGGACTGGCGTGCCCACTCCCGGCGCGTCCTCCGGGTCGATCCAGTCCATGTCAAGCGAGATATGGTAGCCCGCGGTATCGCGCGCAGCCGCCCGTACCGCTTCTTCCATCACCGTGCGCAGGCCGCGCTCGTCAATGTCGCGCATGGTGTACACCTCGGTGATTCCCGCCCGCTGAATGTTGGCTTTCTCAGTCGCATCAATATCGCGGAGACCGATCAGCACCACATTTTCCGGCGCCACCTTGGGAGACCATCCAAAAATATCCTTCAACTGAACCGGTCCCAAACCTGTCAGCGCGGCCACCGGCATGCCATGCACGTTGCCGCTCGGTGAAGTCTGCGGCGTGTTGATGTCAGCATGCGCATCCATCCAGATCAAGCCGATCTTCTGCTTTTTTCGTCGATGAAATTCCGCCACGCCGGAGACAGTCCCTACTGCAATGGAGTGATCTCCGCCAAGCACCAGCGGAGTTTCCCCCGCCGCGAGCGTCGCAATCACCTGCTCCGCTTCGCGTGTGCAGGTTTCCGTGATTGCATGCAGGTATTTCGCGTCCTGCTCGCCCATGCTTTGCGTCTCG
>JAJYBW010000111.1 GCA_021778815.1 Acidobacteriota bacterium
CGTGGGGCAGCACAAGACACGCAGTACGGGCCAGATAGCGAACAGATCCCTGTTCCTGGTTGTTTGACGCTCAGCGACGCGCACGAGCTCGCGCTCGACGGCAAATATCGTCCGTGCTCTGCCGGCGCGCATGAAGATTGGCTCAAAGACGTGACCCACTGGCGCACCGAGCGACGAATTCGCATCGGCTACAATGGTGCGCGCTACAGTATGCCTGCGTTGCAGTGGACGCAGTCCAGCTTCATCCAGCCGCAGATGATGGTGCAGGACCGGTATCTGTACGATCCAGCCTCCGGCAAGTACACGGTGGACCGCTATCTGGATGATCTGGAAAAGCGTTATGGCGGAATCGATGCGGTGCTGGTCTGGTCCACTTATCCGAATATGGGAATTGATGATCGCAATCAACATGACATGGTTCGTTCCATGCCTGGCGGCATCGCCGGTGTGCAGCAGATGGTTGCGGATTTTCATCGTCGTGGGGTGCGCGTATTGTTCCCAATGATGATGTGGGATCAGGGAACTCGCGATCCGGGAATGCCCTGGCCGCAGGCGATCGCAGAATTCATGAAGCAGCTGAATGCCGATGGCATTAACGGCGACACACAGGATGGCGTGCCGCTGGCGTTCTCGTTGGCGGCGGATAAGGTGGGCCATCCGCTGGCGTTTGAGCCGGAGGGACAGCCTTCCGATGAAGCGTTGGCGTGGAACGTGATGACGTGGGGTCAATATCAGTTTCCCTTCGCCCCGGAGGTGGACCGCGTCAAGTGGCTGGAGACTCGCCACATGGTCAACATTTCGCACCGCTGGAACCGCAACAAGACGGATGATCTTCAATTCGCATTCTTCAATGGCGTCGGCTGGGAGAGCTGGGAAAACATCTGGGGCATCTGGAACGGGATTACTCCGCGCGATGGTGAGGCCACGCGTCGGATGGCCACGATCGAACGTGGAGTGGCTCCATTTCTGGTGAGCCCAGGCTGGGAGCCGATGTATCCCACAACGTTCTATGGAATCTTCGCCAGTCGCTGGCCGCTGGAAAACAAGACGGCGTGGACCCTGGTGAATCGCAATGAATACGATGTGTCTGGACGCCAGATGACCGTGCCGGCAAAGGACGGGATGCATTACTACGACCTGTATCACGGGGTCGAGCTGAAGCCCGATCGCGAAGACGGCAACGGCGTGCTTTCCTTCTCCATCGAGGCACACGGTTTTGGCGCGGTGCTGGCGACGCCGGGCGAGGCAGATGCCGCGATGCAGAAATTGATGTCAACCATGAAGTCCATGACGGCGACACCGCTCTCCAGTTATTCAGCGGAGTGGAAGACGCTGTCGCAGCAGATGGTCGAAATTCCAGTGACCAAGTCGGCTGCCACGGCTCCGGAAGGCATGATTCAGATTCCCGCAGCCGACTTTGTCTTTAAGGTGCGCGGCATTGAGATCGAAGGCGGCAACGACATCGGTGTCGACGTGCAATATCCATGGGAAGATATGCCGCGACGTTTTCACGAGCACAAGATGCACATCGATTCGTTCTACATCGATAAGTATCCAGTGACGAATGCGGAATTCAAGAAGTTCCTTGACTCCTCCCACTACCAGCCGAAGGACAATTTGGACTTTTTGCGTGAATGGAAAAATGGGACGTATCCCGAGGGCTGGGGAAACAAGCCGGTGACCTGGGTTTCATTGGAAGATGCTCGGGCCTATGCGAAATGGGCCGGCAAGCGGCTTCCGCATGAGTGGGAATGGCAGTACGCTGCCCAAGGAGCGGATGGTCGCACGTACCCCTGGGGGAACGATTGGAGCCCACAGGCCGTGCCGGTGCCGGATACCGGCCGAAGGATGGCGAACGCCGCCGATGTGGATGCACACCCTGCCGGTGCCAGTCCGTTTGGCGTGATGGATTTGGTCGGCAATGTGTGGCAGTGGACGGACGAGTTCACGGATGAACATACCCGAGCAGGTATTCTGCGCGGCGGAAGTCACTATCAGCCGCAGGGCTCGATCTGGTATTTTCCGCAAGCCTATCGCAATGATGAGCACGGAAAGCTGCTGCTGATGGCTCCCAGCTACGATCGCTCCGGTGGAGTTGGGTTCCGTTGCGTGATGGACGCGAAATAACAGAAGACCGCGTGTACGACTGCTGGTGTTCTCACTGGAAGGGAAGCGCAAACAGTCGGCACGGGCGGCTTACATATTGGTGTGTCCGTGGCGCATCTCTTCGTTGAAGGCGGGCTTGGTGATAGCCAGCGCATCCGCCAGAACTGTGTGGTAATGATCGGCGCGCTGTAACAGCAAGGGCGTGGCTGCCGCGAATTGCGGGTCGGCTGACAGCTTAATGAACCCCTCGCTGGCCAATAGCGTTGCGGCGTGTTGCAGTTGATCTGGGGTGGTGTTCAGATACTGCGCGTCTTGGGGATCGGCGATCCATACAGGCTGGCTGTCTCCCAGCACTGCGGAAAGCCAATAAAGTTTCAACGCCAGGAAATCAGTGCGCGCCTCATCGTCGGTATCGCTAAAGACGAATTTTTTTTGCCAGCGGCTGTAGTACCGCGTAGTGACAGGAACCGGCTGGCGATTGCCGCTCTTGATCATTTCCATCTGGCCACGGTCCAGGGTTTTGCGAACCGCGTTGTAGATAAACGATTCCGCATAGGGCTGTTCGGGCGCGGCAACAATGTCGGCGAAGGTGACCGTCATACTGGCGGCGATTTTGGCATGCAGCGGGCTCGCGGTTCCATCTTCGAGGTGCGCAACGCCATGAACGACGTAGGTGTCAGAGCCGGAAGTAGAGCGATGAAATGGCCAGCGGAAATCGGCGAATCGAATCGGTAATCCTGCCTGCGTGACATAGCAATCCGGCCGCGGATTGCGGAGGCGTAGCGCGGATTCGCGAAGGTACCTGGTCAATTCCGGCAACAGCGCGGTCTGCGACGCGTCGAAGGTGTTGCTCAGCTCCAACTGCAGCGTGCGATTGCTGGCTGTATCGGCGTTCAGTCCAAAAACGAAGCAAGTTGTCGGCGCGCCATTGAAATCGGAACCTGCGCGTGTGGAAAGAACCACCAGGCCCGCGGTTTTCGCCGCAGATTCAATTGCAGAGGTAAGAGGAAGATTCATCGAAGCGGTTGAACTTTCTGTCATATTGTTGGCTACGTATCCTATGGTTTAGTTTACTAGGATTGTGGTGATAGGTACGTTGCGGATGGGCTGCAGCTCAACTCCCTCGTATGATTGGAATTTGCCCGTGGTTGAAAAGGAGCTCGAATGACAGTTGGAATGCTACTTTCTCGCAAGGCCCGGTGCGTTGCGATCGCCGGACTACTGATTGCCTGCTCGGGTGCGCCCCTTCGTGCGCTCGGCCAGAACTCGCTGACCGCTGACCAGCAGACGAAGGTGGACGCGATTGCCCGGCAGGTGCTGGCGACGACCGGAGTGCCCAGTGCGTCCGTTGGAATCGTGACGAACGGCAAGGTCGCCTATGTAAAGGCCTACGGCAAGGCTGAGCTGGATCCGCCGGTGGAGGCGACGCCGGAAATGCGCTACAGCATCGGCTCGATCAGCAAACAATTCACGGCGACGGCCATCCTTATGCTGCAGCAACAGGGCAAACTGCAACTCGACGATCCCATTTCGACCTGGCTGCCACAGTTGACGCGCTCCAAGGAAGTGACGCTGCGGGAAATTCTCTCCCATACTTCCGGATATCAGGATTATTACGCCGAAGACTATTCCATGCTGCGGATGAAGAATCCCACCACGGCCGATGCCATTATCGACAACTGGGGAAAGAAGCCGCTCGATTTCGATCCGGGAACCCAATGGCAATACAGCAATACCAACTTTGTTATCGCGGGCAAAATTGTGGAGATCGTCAGCGGTATGCCGGTGATGAAATTTTTGCAGCAGAATATTTTCACTCCGCTTCACATGACGGACGTTATGAACACCGACATGCGCCGGTTGCAGCAGACAGACGCCCATGGCTATATTCGATACGCGTTAGGCCCGCTGCGGCCCGCGCCGCAAGACGGCTTCGGATGGATGTTTGCTGCCGGGGAACTGGCGATGCCAGTGCGAGACCTGCTGTTGTGGGACATTGCGATGATGAACGAATCGCTGTTGGAACCCGCCTCCTACAAGGAAATGTTTACTGGAGTGAAGTTGAAGGACGGAAAAGATACGCACTACGGGCTGGGGGTAGAAATATCGACGCGCGATGGACACATGGTGATCTCGCACAGCGGAGAGGTGTCGGGTTTTACCAGCGAAAACATGGTGCTGCCGCAGGATAAAGTGGCCATCGCGGTGTTCACAAATCAGGAGGCCGTAGGTGCTGCGGGAGTGATCGCCGGCAAAATCGCCGCCATGCTGGTTGGCCTGCCCCCAAAGGAATCGAAACAGAGCCTGGACCAGGCGCGGCAGATTTTCATTGGTTTACAGCATGGCAAAATTGACCGTTCGCTGTTTACAGAGAACTGCAATACGTATTTCGATGCGCAGGCTTTGGGTGACTTTGAATCCAGCCTGAAACCCTTGGGCGCGCCGATTGAATTTCGTCAGAGAGCAAAAGAGTCGCGCGGCGGAATGACTTTCCGGGCTTATGACGTCGTCTTCGCGACAACCCATGTAGAACTGACGACCTACCAGATGCCGGATGGGAAAATCGAGCAATTTATTGTTGCACCGGCGGAGTAAGCCGCCCTAGAAGCGCAACAGGTAGGTCATTTTTAGATAAATCGTTTTGCTGTCGTTCATCAGCGAGGAGTACGTGGGTGCCAGGATAGGATCGCTCGTGTTGCACATGCCGTTTGCATCGCGAGTACAGAGGGCACGATTGATATTGGCGAAATTGCCGATATATCCAAAGTAGATGGCCGTGCCCGGATGCGGCAGATAGGTAAACAGGGCATCGGCGAACAGGTCCTTGGAGTTGGCGGCGCTGGTGTATTGCGGATTCGGCAACGTGGAAATATATTGCCCGATCAGATTAAACGAGATGGATTTGGTCATCTGATAGTTCCACCGCGAAATCAGTTCGTGGTTATCGTAGACGACTGCGCCGTTCGACGGATTCGTGAAGTGTGTATACACATAGCTGTTATTCAGGTCGATCGATCCCATCGGTTTGATTTCCAGGTTCAAGTTCGGAGATGTCACATTGACAGGGTCAGGACCTTTTGTGGTCGGCGGGGAATAGTTGATGACCCTGCCAGTGTAGAACCCGCCGCCGACAGCAATGTAGGGCAACGGCGAGCTGTAGAAGTTTACGCCGCTGGTGTGGCTGTGATATTCCACGTTATGAGTCAGGATTGGATAGTCCACGGGGCGCAGTCGGTCCTGGCCCAGGTCGATGTTGGCGGAAACGGACGTCCGGTATTTGAATGTCGCACTGTAAGCCGGATTGATATAGAAATCGAGCGGCAATCCCGTGTGGTCCCAGATTCGTTCTGCGTAAACGCTGGGTCCGTCCGATAGCACCCATCCGCGCTTGGGTCGGAAGGTATAGGCGTAATAGCCGTTTGGCTCGCGAACGTCAGGGCGTCGGAAGAATCCCGTGTCCGTCACATATCCTGCCGATGTATCGTCGTAGCCGATCCACCAGTTTTTATGCAAATCGGAGTAATTGACTTGCTGCGAATACACTTGTCCGCTGCAAGTCAGGGTGAGTACTTCGCAGGGCTGCTCCCCGGAAGTGTTATTGCTTATATTTTTCGTCTCCGAAGTGATGATCTGGCCAGTCAATGTCCAGCGGTTTTTCAAGCGGGCGCGATAATCCAATCCGCCGGCACGGTTGAATGACCCGAGGTACTCCCGATCGGCGTAAATGAGGCCGATGTTCGACAGGCCGCCAACGTCGCGGTTGACTCGTGCGATAGAGATGTGGGCGCGGGTCCCAAACTCAGGATTTCCTGGAGGGACCGCCTCTCCGGGACCCCGATCATCGACGCCAAGAACACCGAGAGCCCATGGGCCAAGCTTTCCTGTGAGCCGGGCCCCAAATTGCGGCAACACGATATTGTTGGTGTAGTAGAGACTCACCGGAGTCATGAAGTAGCTGCTGTTCTCGATGAAAAACGGCCGCACCTCGGAAAAATAGGGAGGAAACCTCTGGTTGGGCGTCGCCGGATTGTCGATGCCCACCTGGCTGAAATCCGGATTTAGAGTTGTGTCCAACACTAGACTGTTGTGCAGGATGAACTTGGCATCCAGTCCTGCGTAGCCTTGCAGATGTTTGTGCTCGAAATATGGATTGTTTGGGTCAATGACGTTAAGCTGGCGCAGGTTGCGGCCCAGCACGTAAGGTTCAAACTGCCAGTTTTGACCGTGCGCGATATTCATAAAGCCGTCTGCCTCTATGTCCTGGGTCAGGCGGCCAGCTACGTTGTGGGTATTTCTCGGCCAAAAAACGGATTCATTGTCATGCGATATGTTGCGCTCCAGGATAATTCCCCAGGTCCGCATTTCTCCAGGAGCAGCTTTGGCAAAATACAGGCTTGCAAAGGGAATTCGCATCAGCACGACATATCCAAATGCCGTCCGTTTGCCCCAGGTGTCCCATACCGTATCGAACGAATAGTCGGAACCGTTCTGCTCACTGTAAAGCGCATCCGCCTGGATGCCCAGCGGGTTGGTCTTGAAGATGAACGCGCGACGCTGATCGTGGAATGTATCCAGAAATATTTCAACGTTATCGTCGTCGCCCAAGTTGTCGCGGGCCAGCATATGCGCCCGGATCAAGCCGGGAGTTTTGTCGTGGCAGATAAATGCCGCATAGAAATACTTATGCGTATATCCCAGATATGCGACGGTGGGTTCGGTGGTCGGCTTGCCGTCGTCGGGATAGCGCTCGACGAAATGGTTGATCCGCAACATTTGCCGCGCCGCCTGGGATGCGAGCGGAGAGACCAGAAAGTCGCTCAGCTTGGGTTCGCCATCGAGCATGGGAACGGTGACGTGGGCGGTATGGCGGACAGAATGTTGGGTCGCAGCATGCAGGGTTGGTTCAGGCGCCGACGGCAAAGAGGACGACATCGCCTTGGTATCGCCCCCATCGAAGGCAAGTACACGGCCGCCACCGCACACAAGAAGAACCACCAGTGCCAAGAGGAACCGCCTGCATACATTACCGCGCATCAACCGAGTGAATTGTCCTTCGTTATTGATTGCATTGACCCTATGTCCATTGTAGGGGACTGTGCGAGCGCACTGGATTGCCTGCGGAAATTTTGATGCCGAGGTTCGCGCTGTAGTTAAGGACGCTCGCAAAGCATAAACGCGAGCGGCAGCTGTCTTCAGAACAGAAGATTCTGTTTGCGCGGTGGTTCCAGGCCGAAATGCTGGTAGGCAAGGCGCGTGGCGACGCGGCCGCGCGGTGTGCGGTCAAGAAATCCGATCTGGATCAGGAACGGTTCATAGACTTCTTCCAGCGCGTCTTCTTCTTCTGCCAAGGCGGCCGCTAACGTGTTCAGTCCTACAGGCCCGCCGTCGTATTTGTCGATGATGGTGCGCAGCAGGCGGCGATCCATCTCGTCGAATCCGTGCGCGTCCACTTCCAGCAGGCTAAGCGCGGCCATCGCGGTCTCGCGGTCGATATGCCCACTGGCGCGAACCTGGGCATAGTCGCGAACCCGGCGCAGCAGCCGGTTGGCGATGCGGGGTGTCCCGCGGCATCGCATTGCAATTTCTGCGGCGCCATCATCATCAATGGGCACGTTCAATACGTCTGCGGAGCGGTGCACGATGATGCGCAACTCCTCGTCGGTGTAGAACTCCAGCCGGAGCAGAATTCCAAATCGCGCCAGTAAAGGAGACGCCAAAAGCCCCGGCCGAGTGGTTGCAGAGATGAAGGTGAACGGATGCAGATCCATCACGTGGGTGCGAGCGGCTGGTCCCTGGCCGATGATGATGTCCAATTTGTAATCTTCCAGTGCCGTGTACAGCTTCTCCTGCAAGGCTGGCTGCAGGCGATGAATCTCATCCAGAAACAGGACCTGATGCTTCTTCAAATTTGTCAGGATCGCCGTCAGGTCCCCCTGAATCTGAATCGCGGGTCCGGAGGTTTGCTGGAAGCCGACGCCGAGTTCATTCGCAATAATGTTCGCCAACGTGGTCTTTCCCAGTCCAGGCGGACCGGAGAGCAGCACGTGGTCCAGGGCCTCGCCGCGATTGCGTGCGGCCTCGAGCGCGATGGAGAGCTGCTCCTTGGCCTTGCGCTGCCCAATAAACTCATTGAGCCTCTGCGGACGCAGCTTCAGGTCGAGGGCAAGGTCGTCCTCGACGGGTTCGGCGGAGACGATGCGGTCGGATGAGCGATTCAAGTCCATGCAAGCGGATGGTATCGTGACCAGCGATGGGACGCAACGTGCGAGTTGTTTCAGTAGTAGGGCCGCGAGCGAGGCATAGACACGACGAGAGCTGGAGTCTCTAGTAAACTCAGCAACAGCCGCATGCGCACGCCTAGATTTGAAATCCACAAACCGCAGATGTTGGCTGCTGCCATGTTGTGTGTGTTTGCGATTCAGTGTTTGTGGGTGGTTCATCGACAGTCGCTGACGCGCGAGGATTATGCGTACGCGCGCTGCGGTCGCGAGCTGTGGGAGCGGCCTTCTCCGCTGGCCGGATATCTGACGTCTTGCGGCAATATCAGCGATGGAACCTTTGCCTATCGCGTCGCTGGATTTCCGCTGACGGTGGAGCGCATTCTTCTGGGACAACCGAGCAATGTGTCGCCATGGGAGCTGCGCCATCTCGAAGGCAATATCCTTCTGTTGCTTCGACTGCCATTTATCCTTTTCGGCGTCTGGCTCGGGGGCGGAATCTGGTGGGTTTCGCGGCGTCTGTACGGCAATGCAGGCGGTTTTTTTGCGCTTACGCTCTATTGTTTTTCGCCGGAGATGATTCGTGTTTGCGTTCGCCCAAATAATGAAATCCTTGCGGCGTGGGGATTGTACGGGGTGCTATATACGGCAGTCGGGTTGGCCCACGCGATGCAAGGCCCGCGCAGGAAATGGCGTCCGCGGATGGTCTTGCTCACCGTGGCCCTGGGACTGACAGCCACGGCGCATGTTGCGGGAGCTCTTCTGGGCTTGCTGCTGGCGCTAGGCTTCATGCTGTATCTGGCTGAAAATAAGAAGCCTCTTGTGCTTCCCGTGCTGGCGATCGCAGTTTTTGGCGGATTTTTGATTCTTGTGGCTTCGTATGCCTTCCATATGGACGGTCTAAGCTATGTTTTTGAAAGCGCGGATGCGCGCATGTGGTTCTCCTGGGCGGGCAGTCTGCGAATGATGAAGAGCGTTTCCAACGCCGGCCTGACGATTGCCTCGCTTTCCGCTGCGGCACTGTACATTCTCCATCGCCGTTCGCGGTATTTCGGGAATACGACGCCGCTGAT
>JAJYBW010000112.1 GCA_021778815.1 Acidobacteriota bacterium
CGCTTGAGTTGGTGAAGGCGGACGATGGACCCGCCGGCCGGCCGGAACATATGCGAGCCGGCTGGAAGAGAGCAGAGTGATTTGCCTCACTGCGCCGTCCCCGCGTCCTGCTTAACATCGGGTTCACAGAAGTGGAAGCCTGGGAGCGTGACGCCACCATCGCTGCCAGAACAAAAAGCAATAGGGGGTTTGGAGTGGCCACGACAGATGATCTTCCGAGCCACGATCGCGTGGAGACATCCTGGTATGAGCTGATCGCCAGACAACTGGGGGCGCTCATTCCCAAAGTCGGGATCGAGGAGGCATCGGCGCAACTCTACCAAGCGTATGAGCTGATTTGCCGAACTTCCCTGGGCTGCCCGGTCGCACCCGGAACGCGCTCCTCGCGACTAAACCTCGATGGTACTCCGATCCAGTTTGCTCTAGCCCTGGGCCACCCGACGGTGCCGCTGCAGTTCTTGAGCGAGGCGGGCAATCCCGACATGTCGCATTCCGATGCACAGGAGTTCATCGACGAAACGGTACGCGCACTTTCAGGCTTGCTGCACCTGCGCGGAGATCTCGATTCCATTCTCAACCTGATTCACAAAGGGTCCACGGTGGATGCTCGTGATCTCGATCCCGATCGTGGAGGAAACTTTTGGGTTGGCGCGGGTTTTGCCTCAGACGGAAGATCCGGAATCAAAATCTATATCAACGGCAAGAGCGGTGCCCCCAGCGAGCGCTGGTCAAAGTTTGAGGACTTCGCGGAATTCTTTGGAGCAGCAAAGACGCATCAGCAAATGCGGCACCTACTCGCCGGTAAGATGACTCCGCTTGGCATGGCAGTCTCATTGCGGCAAGATGAAAATCCAAACGGCAGAATCTACCTGAGCGGGTACGGCAACCCGGTATCTTATTATGAAAAACTGCTTCGCCATCTCTGCGGCAAACAACCCATCGAGCCTTTCCGGCAATACACCCGGGTCATGTTAGGAAAAGATCGCGCCTATCCCACTCAGTCCGCGGTATTCTCCCTTGGGTTTGAACAAGGCACGGTTGCTCCTCCAGATGTGAAGATTGAGTTCTGCGGTCACTGTTTATTTCAGGGAGATCTAGAGGCCCGAGACCGTTGCCTGGAATGGCTGACGCTGCGAAACATCGATGCGAGTGCCTATACCGACGAATTGGAAGTTCTGGGCGGACCCATGAGTTCCACCAAGGTGAACACCCACGTCTACATGGGATTGGGCTGGAAAAAACAACGAGAGTACACCACGATTTATCTGAAGCCTCAACCGCCTTCTGGAATCACAACCAATGCATAACACTCGCAAAAAGAGTCTGGAACGCGCGCTTGGTTTGTCCATCGACTACATCCTGAGCCGGCAACATGCGGACGGAAGCTGGGTCGATTGGGAATTGCCGCCGGGGCAATCTTCGACCTGGGCAACCGCGTATGTCGGGGGTAAGTTGACGAGCCTCGACAATCATCACCGGGACCGAGCGTCCAGCGCGACCGCCCGCGCGTCGCAGTGGCTGGCCGGGAAAATGTTTCCCGATGGTGGATGGGGGTATAACGAACATGTCGATTCGGATGCCGACTCCACAGCCTTGGCGATCCTATTCCTGGCATCAGCGGGCAGAACTGTCCATGACTCCAGCTATTCATGCCTTGAAGGCTTCCAATGCGAAGACGGAGGGTTTGCCACATTTCGAGGCGGCCACGATCTTGGGTCCTGGGCCACGTCGCATCCTGACGTCACTCCTTCAGCCGTGTTGGCGCTGACAACGAAATATTCCACCACAAGCTATTCCGTGAATCGTGGCTTACAGTCTGTCCTCGACAAAAGAACCTCTGCCGGGATTTGGAAGTCGTTCTGGTGGACGACCTTTCTCTACAGCACAGAAAGAAGCCTGTCGTTGTTTGAGGCTGTCCGGCTGGACATCGATCTACAGGTGACTCGAAAAACCCTGCTGCATACGCGTCCACAAAATCCGTTTGAGTCTGCACTCCTACTATCCAGTTTCTTATGGCTTCCCGATATAGCGAAAGATGAGGATGTATGGCCGCTGGTCGATCAGCTCGTCGAAGACCAAGCGCCGGATGGAAGCTGGAGAAGTCGTCCCATGTTGCGGGTGACGCGGCGCGATTGCCTGGAGCCATGGAAGCCGGGGGATCCGGACCCACTCTTCCGCGATCAGAACCGCCTGTTCACTACCGCAACCGTGATGGATGCCTTCTCCAACCTTCACAAGCTGGTTTGATGTAGCGACCTGCAGTCCCTTCCTCCATTGCCAAAAGGCAAACGTGCAGGCGTTGCATTCCACGCGCGGCAGAGCATCTCTGCAGACTAAAAAGGCGGAGCATGAGCCGAATCGCCCACGCCCCGCCTTCCGCCCTCTTGCGGCTGATTTCTAGCAGCAGCCCGCAGCCCCGCCAATGACGATCGTCACAGGGCAGTGCACGTCCCCTGCATTGCTCACTACAATCACCGTACTGCGCTGCTGCCAGGCTTCGCGCACCAGGCACTCTACCCGGCGCTCCTTACTGTTGAAGCGCACCACTTCATCGCAGGTCACCTCCAGCAGGAAGCCTTCGAAGTCGCCGAAGTGATCGTAGATCAGGCCGGCAATTTTGCCGCTTGACTCGTGTGCACCCTTACCGCCACCCAAACCGCCAACCCCGCCACCGGCGGTGGTGCCTGTGCCCGGGACATCGCCGTAGCCTGAAGGAAGAATTGTGCCCGGATCGCCACCCATGCCCGTGACGCGTCCGCCTAGTTGCTGCAGGTAACGCTGGAACACCGGATACCAGCGACTCACGGTCGGGATGGACTGTCCAATCCACTGCATCACCGCGAACAGTCGCTCCTCGCCCAGCAAAAGCGCCTTCTTGGTGCTGACAGGAATGGAAACCTGGAAGGTGCCGAACGTACGACGCCATGTGAAGGATGAAGTTCCGCCCTTGGTACTACTTGCTGCGAAGGAGTACGAGCGAACGTTGATCGTTTGTCCGCCATCCTGGTTTTTGTTCCCGCCGCGCATATAGAACTGCTCACTGGTTACCTGACGCACCAGGACATCGTATCGATCGCCCTTGTGAACCGTGTCTGGCAATTCGATCGACATAAGTCCGGCAAAGTTAGGACCCGTTCCCTGCGGCACCGGTAAATAGCCGATGCCGGCCGCCTGCATTCGCAGCGTATGTGGATCCACCTGTGTGATGTTGTGCGTGGTGTACAACTTCCCTGCCCAATCGAGAATCGCGGCAGCCGTCGTACCCGGCAGGTAGAAGCTGACCGTGGTTCCCGCAGGCACACTGCGCCAGTCGAACATCAGCTCGTCAGGCCGATTATCCGTCTTCAAAGTCATCGGAGAGCGGCGGATCTCAAACGTCTGCGGTGCGATGCGCGAGGTGTCGACGCCGGGGTTGGGCACATTCACGAACGCCAGGTTACGCTGCGCCAGCTTGTCGGAGATGGACGGATCCGCGTTGGCCGGAATCGGATCCAGATCATAAGCAATCTCTGCGATCAGGCATTGGTGCTGGCTGCGTACCAGCTGCTGGATTGAAACCAACGGGCTGAATCCATTGAAAGGGCCGTCCGGAATGTCTGCTGGATTGCCGCCCACCATTCGCGGCGGGAATCGCAAATCTGCTGGCTGATTGATGTCGAGCCAACAGCCATAGTACATATCCACCTCGGCGCCAAACTGATCCGGCTGGATGTCATGCACATTGAAGGTATCCGTCTGCGTCGTCAGACTCGCCGTGCTGTCCACGCGTGGTGTCGCGAAAAACGGAATCGTCACAATTTCATCTCCATCGATGCCGAGCAGAGGCACCTTTGTCGTCCCCGAAGTGTGCGAACGATATGTCGTGCTGGTGTCATACGTGCAGTTGGTTTGCTGGGCCGGCCACATGCGGAAAAAGCAACGCACGCCCTTGGCCACCTGGGTATCGCGGTAGCGAACGCGGGCAATGGCGAAGTTGTACACCGCTTTGCCACTTCCGTCGGTGGGCGCCAGGCTCAATGCAGAGTTGTTTTCATCCTGCGGCAGGCTGTCGAAGGCACTCCCCAGCGCCCCCGGATCCGCATTCAGGTTTGCCAGCGCTTTCTGGATAAAGGTCGTGGCGACAATCTTGGCGGAGCCCGCAGTCGCAACTGGGGAGGCGAATCTTGTTTGTCCCGCCGTCAGTTGAAACACACGCATATCCACGCTCAGATACCACTCCTGGCCCGCAGCTACGTCGCCATGTTCAATATGCGGATCGGGCGTGTCGAGCAACTGCAGCACCGCCGACGCGGTCTGCGTGGTTCCATCGGCGGCAAAGCTTGCGCTGACGGCCACATTCTGGGTGGCGCCGGTGAACACGGAGGTATCCGTGAAACTGACGCTGAATGGGAAGGTGAATCGCTGGATCGCACTGGAGGGCAAGCTGGGGTCCTGCGGCACTGGCGAACCGGTCGATTGAAATTGCATCACTCCATTCGGGTTCGGAATGGTGGGCACAGCGCTTCCGATCATGTCGCGGCTGTAGCCTTCTGCGACGATGAAAATTGCATCATCGATGGTGGCAGGCGATCCGCTCAGATTGATCAACGCTTCGATTTCGCCCTTGCCAAAGGTGCTGCGATCCATCAGGAAGAAGATGTCCTGCTTTCCCACCGTAACGGCCATGGGATCCGAGGCAATTCCGTTCGCGGTGACGCGCAGATTCCACTGGCCGGTGGGTGTATCGTCTGGAATGAAGAGATGCGTACTGACCAGGTTGTTCTTCGTCGCCACAGCCATGGTGGAGTGATTCGATGTGCGCAGATACTTGACGTTCCCGTTGCTTTGCTCCAGCCGCGCAATAGGATAATTCGTCGCCATCTGCGCGTCATCGCCATAGCTGCACGCCTGTGAGAGCCCGTTGAATTGTGTCCCGGAAATCGCGTACGTATGTCCCGTCACCACCGTGGATGGAACATTGGTGAGCGTTGGCTTCCAGCTGGCATCGCCGCCGGCGTCGGGAGTGTAGACACGAATATCGCTGCCGCTGTTGGAGAACAATACCTGGCCCGTAGGCACCAACAGGAATCGCCCCTGAAAACAGGCATTGCCACTGTTCCCAGAGTCTGACTCGATGACCGCCTTATTGGTCGAAGGGTCGTACAGGAAGAATGTTGTCGGCCCCGGATACTTGCATGGAGGAGCAGGGCTGGCGGCAAGCAGGACCTTACCGTTGGTCAGCAGCACTCCCGGCGCGTCCATCGGAAACATGGTGTTGTTGCTGCTATCGACCAGCGTGGGACCATTGGCCCAGGTGCCAGCGTTTTGTGGATTTACGTCGGGTGTGTAGAGTGCGGTATTTCCAGTGGCACCCACTGCAAATACACGGCCATCCGGCAGCAGCAGCGCCGGACCAATCTCCGCCACAAATCCGGCACAAGGTTGCGGAAGGGCGTTGCCGGTGGCGCCCGCAGCCACCCACTTATCGCTGCCGGGAATGTATTGTTCCGCATTCTGGCCGCTGGAACATTCCACCGTCAGGACGTTGCCATTGGCCATCAGCGTGAATGTCTCTTCGCTGCAACTGTCGCTCTTCGCCCCGCCGCCCCCTCCTGCGACCCAAATGTCAGTGTCAGGGTCGTACAGTGCTGTACTCGTCGAGTTGAAATTGCCCAATAACAGGCGGCCGTCCGGCAGCACACAGGTGACGGCGTCCCCAATTCCAGTCCAGCCAGACGGCGTGGAAATAATCTTCCAGCTGTCGGTAACCGGGTCGTAGATCTCGGCGTTCAGCATATCGGACGCGGTCGATTGGCTGCCGTTGTATTCACCTCCGGCTACAAAGACTCGTCCATCTGCAAATACCGCTGATGCGAAGAATGTCGGCGCATAGGTGGGACCCGCGGCGGAAGTTGGAATGGCGGAGTTGTCCAGCATCGGCGCCAAGTCTGTCCACGAGCCGTTGACGTAGCTTCCGGTTGCGTCCGGCGATAGCCTGTGCCATTTATTCGATTGAAATTCGTGCACCATCACACTACCGTCGGTGAGCAGCAGCATGTTGTCGGCGTTAAAGCTCGGTTGATTCTTTAGCGGATCCCACTTTGACATTTTGTTCTCCTCAGTTGCACGAGCGAATGGCCGAAGCTCCGTACAGAGGGAGTCTTCGGTGGTTGGCGACGGCTGAAGGGCAACAGCAACGGGAAGCACTGGAATGAAGATGTGATCGCTTTCGGGGGACCCTTCCGTCAGTGAATAGTGCCGGTCAGGCTGCAAACGTTACAGCTGGTGAGATATGCTGCATCGATTTCTGCTTGGCGGGGAATCGGCGAACGGGTGGATCGTAACCATGCGGCCGTGGAGAAGGAAATACGTAGACAGGCGACAGCGAACGGTGCCGAAGCCAGTTGCGTATAAATCTGTTACGCCCGTCAGAACTGTAGATCCGAAGGCGATGTATAGGTTAGCCAGACTAGCCAAATCTGATGCATCATCTGCGACGAGCAGAGTCGCCTGCACGACAAGCTCGCGTATCTTATCGCAGGCCACGCGTCTTCACTCGGCGTCTGAGCTAGCCCGGCGAGCTGGCTCCGACTCTGGGACTACGGCCAAGTATGGCCATGAGGCGAGGATTCATCTCCTCATCTCCTGTTTGCGAACCGTCAGTTGTTCGATGACATCGCGGCGAAGCTCATACCCCCGACCGGGCTGGTTGTTCACCTGAATCGTTCCTTCCGCCGTCACTGTAACCTCGGGTTCAATAATGTCTTCCTTCCAGTAGCGCTTCGACGCCGAAACATCGCCCGGCAAAGTGAAGCCTGGCAAGGTGGATAGCGCCACATTATGAGAACGTCCCAACCCAGCCTCAACCATGCCACCGCACCATACTGGAACACCGAACTTCCGCGCAACGTCGTGAATCGCGATCGCTTCTGAAAATCCACCGACCCGCCCAACCTTAATATTCAGAATGCGGCATGCACCCAACTCGAGCGCCATTTCCGCGTCGCGCGCATTGCGGATCGACTCATCCAGACATAACGCGGTCGTCAATTCTCGCTGCAGGCTCGCGTGGAAGAAAATATCGTCGCTCCACAAAGGCTGCTCAATCATTAGCAGCTCGAAGCGATCAAGCTTTTTCAGGTGCTCCGTATCGGCCGGAGAATACGCGGAATTTGCATCGCAGCTTAATAAGATCTCGGGCCACTGGTCTCTTATCTTTTCCAAAACATTCAAGTCCCATCCAGGCTTTACCTTTACCTTGATGCGCTGATACCCGGCCGATAGCTCACGCTCGATCTTTGCCAGTAGCTGCTCGTGCGAATTCTGGATTCCGATGCTGACTCCACAAGGGATATCCCGCTGGCTCCCGCCGAGCAACTTCCACAACGGTATCTGCAGCCATTGCGCTTCAGCATCCCACATTGCGTTCTCAAAAGCGGCCTTTGCCATGCGATGCCCACGCACTCGCGAAAATAGCGCAGGCATTTCCCTTCCCGCGTTTACCACCTCGCCCAGCACCGCTGGCACGAGATACTTCTCCGCAATTAGCCAGGCCGTATCGATGCTCTCTTCACTGTAGAAAGGATCGTCGTCGGCGACGCACTCGCCCCATCCTTCGATCCCATCGCCTTGCAATCTAACCAGTAGAATGCGGCGTGCCGTAATGCGTCCGAAGCTTGTTTCAAAAAAGTCAACCAGTGGAATTTGCAATTCACACAACGTAACGGACTCAATCTTCATCAGGACCTGACTTCCGAGGTAGCAAATTTAGTTTTCATAGAAATGTACCGTGCGTGGCGATTGAGAGGATCCCTTGAGACGGGAAGACACTCAGCTATATTCTTCGTCCCATCTCCCCAGTCCAAACTCTCCCGATCCGTCGTTCAGAACGCGATGTTGCAGGATGGCGACTCCATCTTGCAGCAGCGGGATCAATGTCTCGCGTACTCTGGTCTGAGTTTCGCGTGCCCTGGGGTCGCCACGCGCTTTCCACTCGTAAATGTGGCTCGGAACGGTCACATGCGTGGTGATTTCATCCGCATGAACTTTATCGTTATTTTGATCCAGTAGCCTGCGAACTCGGGGCGATTCGATCCACCATTCTGCAATCAGCCGATCGGTGGGCAGGCCGCCCTGCAGCGCGGAGCTCACACTGCCGTACAGGTTCGGAATGTAGCTCCGCACAATGACGCCCAGGCGCTCAAAATTCAGATGCGCATTCTTGATCTCCAGCGGGTCGAATGTCCATTCCATCCGACGGATACCCCGAAGCAGCATATCCTCACGCTGCGCCAGCTTCATCCTCCGTCCGAGTCCAAGATTGCGGTAGTCCGGATGGACCGCCAGCATGTGGGAATGAAAATAAGGCTGTCCATTCCGGTAGCCCGGTAGCGCCAACGCAAAACCCACCATTCGGTCGCCATCGAAGCTGCCGATGACCTGTCCCCCGATTTTCTTCGCGACAATGAACATGTCCGATGGGACGAAGCCAGCCTCGTCACGGCCCCACACCCGCTGCTGTATCTCTATGCATGACTTAAAATCATCGAGCCCGTGGCAATCGCGGATAACAACCTGAGCCGTGTTGTTCTTCGATTTCATTTTGCTTGCAAGTTTGCTACTGTGTCTGACGCTCAATTTATCGTTCTTGCGCCCAGGCCCGTCGAGCATGGCTGATCCACTCAACGTTTAATGCACTTCCCGTTCAAAGCAACTTGAAACAAAGAGAAAATTCAAGGCTTCGAAATGGACGATTTGCGCAATGATTCGTTAGTCTCAGTCCACATGGATTATATCCAGACCGCCTCGCTTGACTCCGCGGCAAAGCTGGCCGCGCCCGCGGAAAGACCTACGCTGGTGCGAGGAATGTCGCTGGCCGACGCGGTTCTGTTGCTGGTCGGCGGCACCATAGGCTAGGGACTCTTTCTCACCTCCGCCGACGTTGCGTCTTCTGTTCGCACCCCCTGCTCTTCATGCTCGCGTGGATCGCCGGAATGGGGGTGACCGCGCTCGCTTCCCTTTCCATGGCCGAACTAGGCGCTATGTATCCGGAGGCCGGTGGCTAATATGTTTATCTGCGAGAAGCCTACGGAGAGTTTGTCGCATTCCTCTTCCCATGAGCGTTGCTGTAGAGATTACGAATGGTAAAGACCGTGAGATTTCGGACGCCCTGGCGGCGGCCTACGAGTCCGGCCAGTTCCGAGGAAACAAACTTGCTGCGGCTAGGCCTCTGTCGATAATGCAAGAGGCCTTGCTCGCGTCTGCAAACGCCGACCTTGAGAGAAGAAACGAAAACGCTAGGAACCTGTTTCATCGTGGTGGTGCTTCAATCG
>JAJYBW010000113.1 GCA_021778815.1 Acidobacteriota bacterium
ATGCTGGTCAGCCTGCTTGCCTCCTTCGGCATTGAGGCGAAGATTGAAGGCGAAAACTTTCTTCGCATGGTGGGCAGCATGGTGCCGGGCAGCGATGGTATTCGCGTGCAGGTGCGACAAGCGGATGCAGAAGCAGCACTGGAAATCCTGAACCCGGGTCCAGAGTCGAACTTCGACGAAAATTAGTTCGCTTGTTCAAAACTATTGCGGTGGATCGCGCACCATCAGGTCAGCGGGTTGACCAGCGCCTGCCGTGTTGACTTGTCGCGTTCCTTGCGCAAGGTCAGCCACATGACCAGGGCGATGGTTTCCTGAATCCTAATATTCAGGTACGGAGTGCGCCATTGCTTTCTTCCAATCGGGATCGGACTACGGGTTCGCAAGCGAGCTGGGAACGACATAAAATTGAGCCATGCACTACTGTCATGGGAAATCAGGCTGAAAAGAAAAGGCAGTGCCGCGGCCAGCATGCGGGAAATCTTTGATTTCTGCGGCTGCATAACATCGTTCGTGACATTGCGCTCATCCCAATACAGAGGCTAGACGAAGCTTTGAGCCCGTTATGCAACTCGCCGCGTGATGCCGCTTCACCATCGTCTGGGAGTCACTTGAGATTAGTCTGCAAGAAATATCTTTACGCAATCGGAGCCTGGAATTGAAGAGTGAAACTGGTGTGTCCGCTCCACCCCGCGCTGTGGTTTCGCTCTCCGGCGGCATGGATTCTTCCGTTTGCCTGGCCTTGGCCGCTAGGGTCTACGATGTCTATGCGCTCCATTTCAGTTACGGCCAACGCACTGAGCAACGGGAACTGGCCAGCGCGCGCGCCATCGCGGAGGTCGTGGGTGTTCGCCAATTTCTACCCTTGAAGATCGATCTGTTTCGCCAGATCGGCGGTTCGGCCTTGACGGATGTGAACATCGCGGTACCTGACGCTCCAACAACGACAAAAATCGGCGAAGAGATTCCCGTGACCTACGTGCCGTTTCGCAATGCACATTTTCTGTCCGCAGCGGTCAGCTGGGCGGAGGTCCTGGGGGCACAAGCGATTTTTATCGGCGCCGTCGAGCAGGACAGTTCCGGATATCCCGATTGTCGGCCAGCCTACTATTCCGCCTTCCAGCGGGTGATCGAAACGGGGACCAAGGAAGGGAACATTCAGATCCATACGCCGCTGATTCACATGAAGAAGAGCGAGATTGTGCGGCTTGGCGTGGAATTGAAGGCCCCGTTTCACCTCACCTGGTCGTGTTATTCCGGCGAAGACCGTGCCTGCGGGGTGTGCGACAGCTGTGTATTGCGGTTGCGGGCTTTTGCGGAGGCACAGGTTCTCGATCCCATTTCGTATGTCGGATCGTAGTCAAGGATTTATGCGGTGACAAGAAACCTTTGGGGAGTCAGGAAAGTTGGTAGTGCGGTGTCCTAAGGACTGATGTAGCTTTAGAATGGCGTTGAGGGAGTAGATTCTGCGGCGTTGAGTGAAAATCACCGCGTAGAGATCTTTCGAGGAGACGAGAAATGGAAAAGATTCGAATCGTTTTATCTTCAAGGTCCGCAAAAATGTTTGCGGCAATTTCGGCAGTATCCTGCGCCGCGATGTGTGCGGCAGTGCTCGTGATCATCGGCAGTGTGATGCCCTCCACAGCTTGGGCCCAGGCAGCTGCCAGCCCAGCGCCCGCAGAGGGTGCAACAACCGCCAGTATTCACGGCCACGCCCAGGACCCGTTAAGCCAGCCCGTAGCCAACACGGCTGTGCAAGTGACGACCGATGGAAAAACGCCGCTGTATACATTTACAACAGACGCAAACGGAGACTACAAAGGCTCCGGTATTAAGCCAGGCACGTACACCATCCTGCTGTATGGAGATACCAAGGGCAAAGATGGAAAGATGGCGAAGGGCGACATCGACTTTCAGCAGAATGTGAAGCTGACAGCTGGAACCGATACTCAGGTCGACTTCGATATGACCCGCCAAGCGTATATCTCGAAATTACCCCCGGACGTGCAAAAGCAGATTGCGGAAGTGCGGAAACAGAATGAAGCGACGGAGAAGCAAAACAGCCAGATCAAGAACGTGAATAAGATGATCGTCGATGCCCGCACGGCGCGTAAGGCCGGCAACTTCGACCAGGCGATCGCGCTGGATACGCAAGCGACCCAGGCCAAGCCGGATGTAGGCCTGACATGGTACGAACTGGGCGATAGCGAGCTGGCGGCGAAGAAATATCCGGACGCCGCTACCAACTACAAAAAAGCTCTGACCTTGCTGGCTGCCGAAAAGGCTCCGAAGCCCGAGGTCATCGCGGCCGCGGATAATAATCTGGGCGAGGCGTTGGCGAAGTCGGGTGACGTGAACGATGCGGTTGCGGCTTATGAGGCTGCTGCCAAGGCGGATCCGACGCAGGCCGGCATGTACTACGCCAACGAGGCGATCGTTCTGTTCAAGACTGGCCAGGGCGACGCGGCGGGAGCTGCAGCCGACAAAGCCATCGCAGCCGACCCTAACAAGGCCATCGCGTATTACATCAAAGGATGGTCTTTGGTGCAGCATGCCAGCATCGATCCCAAAACCAACAAGATCGTGCTGCCTCCGGGCTGCGCGGACGCCTATCAGAAGTTTCTTTCCATGGCGCCGACGGGACCGTTGGCCCAGGACGCGCAGAATATCCTGCAGCAAGCCGGCCAAACGGTTCACTCGTCCTATAAGAAGCACTGATCTACTTTCGATCGTTCATGCAACATCATGCTTAACGCAACGGCTCCCCCAGCGATATCAGGGAGCCGTTGGTTTTTGCTAGCCAAAGAGGCTTGCCGGATGCAAAGAAGTCCATCGTCAGATGTTTTGCGGGGTGAGCCTGCCGCTCTCATCTCCTTCGCCGAGGCGTGCTCCATCGTTGCGGCGCAGGCGGATGCGATTCAAGCTGCTCTTACCCCGGAAGCCGCGAACTGCGAACTTATAAATGCTTTGGGTCGCACATTGGCAGTCGCGCTGGTTGCGGATCGCGACCAGCCTCCTTTTCCACGAGTGACGCGAGACGGGTACGCGGTTCGGGCGAAGGATCTGAATCCCGATTTGCCGTTGCGCGTGATTGGCCAGGTTCGCGCAGGAGAATCGTGGGCCGCCGAAAATCCGCCCGTCGCCGCGGGAGAGGCGCTTGAAATCATGACCGGCGCGCCACTGCCACCTGGAGCCGACGCGGTGTTAATGGTGGAACACGCGCAGGAAACCGGGAGTGAATCGGGCTCCGATGCGAACGGTAGGGTGCCGCTGCATCGATCTGTGCGCCCCCTTCCAGGCCGAACTCTCACACCGGGCGAAAACGTTGTTCCAGAAGGCAGTGAAGCTCGCCGGGGCGATATCTTGCTAGAGCCTGGGTCTAGACTTGGGCCGGAACAAGTGGCGCTGGCGGCGTCCTGCGGTTTTCTTTCTGTTCCCGTGTACCCCAAGCCGAACGTGGCCATCCTTGCGACCGGGGATGAGCTTGTGGATGCATCGATGCACATGGATGAGATTGCCGCGGGTCCAGGCGAAGTGCCGGGCGCGATTCGAGCGCATCAGATTTACGATTCGAACAGCCATGCGCTGGCCGCACTGGTGCGGCAGGCTGGCGGAACCCCGCTGCGGCAAAGTCCTGCGCGAGATGATCTGGACGATCTTGCCGCTCGTATCCGGAAAGGACTGCAGGCAGCGCCTTTTTTGCTGTTGACCGGCGGCGTCTCCATGGGCAAATTCGACCTGGTTGAAGAAGTCCTGGCTGGCATGGGTGCGGAGTTTTTCTTCATCGGAGTGAAAATGCAGCCGGGCAAGCCAGTCGTCTTCGGTCGGGTGCCTTTCGACGGCGATCGGCCGGAACGATACTTCTTCGGATTGCCGGGAAATCCGGTCTCCACCATGGTGACGTTTCGAGTTTTTGTGGAACCTCTCCTGGCGGCCCTGGCAGGAGACCGAAGCTGGCAGCCGAATATCGCGATGGCTAAGCTTGCCGCCGATTTTCAAGCGAAGCCCGGCCTGACACGTTTCGTTCCGGCGCATCTCGATACTTCCGCTGCACTTCCGACAGTAGCTGCGGTACGCACGCAGGGCTCCGGCGATCTGACAGCGAATGCTCGCGCGAATTGTTATCTGATCGTTCCGGAGGATTGCGACCTTCTCAGCGCCAACCAGATGGTGCGCCTGCTGTTGCGCTAGCTTGGTGTCCCGCAGTCGCACGAACCTTGTCGGCGCTGTGGGATTCGCAATCCACTCCTGCTAGGCTGTTGGTCATGAGCAAGCTTTCTCATTACGACTCCGCCGGTCGCGCGCAGATGGTCGACGTCAGCGACAAAGTTGCGACGAAACGCGAGGCAGAAGCGACCGCGATGGTCGAGATGTCCGCCGAAGTGCTGGCCGCGCTGCCTACCAATCCCAAGGGCAATCCGCTGGAAGTCGCGCGCTTCGCCGGCATCCAGGCTGCCAAGCGAACGGCCGAATTGATCCCGATGTGTCATCCGCTTCCACTGACATTTGTTGATGTCGTTACAGAAACTCGACCCACTGGCATTTTCATCCGGGCCACGGCAGCGACCACAGGACGCACAGGCGTAGAGATGGAGGCGATGGTGGCAGCCTCAATCGCCGCTTTGACCATCTATGACATGTGTAAGGCCATGGACAAGGGCATCGTCATCCGGGAGGTTGTGCTGGAGCGGAAGTCAGGCGGCAAGAGTGGAGACTATCGCCGAACCCCGCGGAACACATAAGGCTTTCGCGTTCCGTCGTCCTTCGTCCATGGCAACACTTCAATCCATGGAGCAGGAATGCGCAAACTGCCGTTGCTCGCTATTTTTACTTACTCAAAACAATTGCTGCCGTTGATTGAGCGCCACGCCCATCGGCTGGTGTTCGGCTCGTTTGTCCTGAGCGCTGTCACAGTTGCCGGTTTTCTGGCGTATTGGGCGGTCTTTCACCTGATTCTTCGAAAATCTGTGTCGCCGACGAACCACCTTACGCTGCGAAGGTTTCGCAAGCCCACATTCTGGTTGCTGGCGGTGTCGGGTGCGATGCTGGCGGTTCCGGCGTTTGGTCTGTCCAGCTATGCCGAAGACATTACCGAGCACACGCTTCACATCTTTTTCATTCTTTGCCTTGCCTGGATGCTGATCTGCGGCGTCTACGCGGTGCAGGACATTTTGCTGCGCCGCTACGATATCAGCCTGGCGGATAATCTGCGGGCGCGACAAGTGCGCACACAGATGGCCGTCATGCGGCGGTTGGCCATCGGATTCGTTGGCCTGCTGGCCCTTGGATTGATTCTCTACACGTTCAACCACACACGTCTCTGGCAAGCTGGGGCCGGTTTGCTTGCTTCTGCCGGCTTGGCCTCTCTCGCTCTTGCAGCGGCGGCGAAAACCACCGTCTCCAACTTGCTGGCCGGCATACAGATCGCCATCACCGAGCCGATCCGCATCGACGACGTCGTGATTGTGGACGGGCAATGGGGACGGATTGAAGAAATCACAGCAGCCTATGTGGTGGTGTGTATCTGGAACCTGCAGCGGCTGATCGTTCCGCTCAGCTACTTCATCGAGAATCCATTTCAGAACTGGACGCGTACCTCCGCCAACCTGATCGGCACCTGTTACATTTACGCGGACTATAGCTGCCCGATTGGACCGTTGCGGGAGGAATACCTGCGCGTGCTGAAAAGTACAGACCTGTGGGACGGCAAAGCCCAGGTGCTGCAGGTGACGGATCTGTTGGAGCAAACCATGCAGATTCGCGCGCTGATGAGCTCCGCTGATTCCGGAAAATTATTTGATCTGCGCTGCTACGTCCGGGAAAAGATGATTGCCTTCCTGCAGCAGAACTATCCGCAATGCCTGCCGAAGCAGCGCATCGCGGAGCTGCAGAACGCGCCGTGGGAGCAATCGAGCGAACAGTTGCAGCCACCACATTGATCGGCGCGGCAATCGAGGACATCCGTACGATCGACGACAAAGATCTCTACCTTTGCGCCGTGGGCTTCGTCAGAATGCGGAATGTGGTCCACGCGTTTGCAATGATCAGCGCACTGATCTGGATGACCACGGATGTCAGGTGCCCGGCATGCGTATTTCGCAAAGCGGGAATGGCAAACTCGATGGCAACGCAGAACATCATCGCAAGCAGGATCGAAATTCCTGCAATGCGATTGGCTCGATACCATGTCGCGCGGTCGCGACGCGAGCGTTCATTCCGAAAACCGTAGATCGGGTTCGGGCCAACCCACCGGAAGATCAGTGGCAAGGAATAAAGCGTCGCAAGAATCGGAAAAGTTAACAGTAGAAACATAAGGTGTTGTTTCAAAGCGGGTTACAAACGGAAAAACCGCCCGGCAACAGGGCGGTCTTTCCTTCAAGGGAGAATAGTTCCAACGGAGGCAAAGCCATCAGAACTTTCTGGCGTCATACTATGAGCCGTACCGGAGGGTGTCAAGGCATTTCAGGCCCAAATTTTCCTGAAAAATAAACTATTTAAAATCATATATTTGCAAAAAAATAACCTTCGCTCTCCAAAAAGCCATTTTTTCTCCTAATCTTCGCCTTTTACTGGTCGGAACCTTTTGCAAGTCTCTGATTCTCAAATAGTTCTCTGCAAATGTTGACAGAAAACCTAGGCAATTTCTGCTCGATCCACAATTTGGGGCTCCTCGTCAAACGGCCGAGTGTGACCGGCCTGGAATTTCACTTGAGGTTCAGGCGGATAAATTCCGATGATCCATCTTCGGGCAATCCGGATTTGTTGCGTGATCGTTGCAGTGCGGCACGACCTGCACCCAAAAAAACTCCAAGAATAATCGCGATCAACGCAAAAATTCCAACCAGTGCGGCGACGCCCAGAATAATTTGCGCGACCAGTTTCGGATCGTCGGTGTGTGGTTTCTCGTGACCCAGAGTCACGATCTCCTCGTAGTGCACGCGTTGCAGCAGTTCATTCGCAGCTCCACTGGAATAGCTTCCTGAACTCACTGCAAGCAGTGGGCCGGATCGGCGCAACTGAATTGCGGAAGGATTGCTGTCGGTCAGAGCCGGCGTCCAGGGATATTGCGTGCTGCCATGGCTTGCGAAATATGCCTGGACTGCATGTTGCCGGTCAATGGCGATATCGGTATCCGGATAATTGATGATGGTCAGCGTGCCGGTGCCACCCAGAGCGTTGTATTCCGCTGTCACTACTTCTGCGCTGCGACCAAAGTCCACCAGACCGGGAGGAAGCACGCCACCGCTCATGACATACGACTGCGGACCGATCGCGTATTTCACCGTTTCTTGTTCAAGATGTTGGCGCGGCAGATAGTCAGGAAGCCTCGGCGGCGTAGCCACGTTTCCGAGTGGTTTCGGCAGTTGGGTGACTAAGTCGCGCAGTTCGCCGGCGGACATGGGGGTGATGTGTTCGAACTTCGCATCGACCAGAGTCGTTCCGCTCCAGAAGAGTAGACGCGTGCCATCAAATGCTCCGCCGCGCCCTATGTCGGCCAGGGACATGGTGGGCCGACGATAAAAGGTAAACGCTCCGAAGGCCCCGGTCGCGTCTCCGAATTCCATGGCCTTGATTGTCAGTTCGCCGTCGTCGCGGGTGTATTTGGCAGACTCGTATCGCGTGAATCCATATTCCTGCAAGGGAACTGCATCTCCCGGATCGGCCGCCGAGGCTTGCGTCGACTGTTCCGGTGTTCCACTGATCTGCCAGCCGGCAAAGGTCTCTGGCAACAAAGTCTGTGGTACCGGAGTGGCATTCGCGGATTGCGGTGCGGTGTTCGATGCGGAAGCTATCTGCTTGGCCGGATGGGTTGCAGGGCGCGACTGCGCGTGCAGGGAAAGGGTCGCCAAGCTGACGATCAGGATCGAAAAATACGGGCGAGGTGCAGACAAAGTCCGGCGCATGGTTCCGAACTCAGACTATCATTCGGGCTGCTATTCGGCAGGTGTACGAAGGGCTTCGGCAGGGATTGTTTTCGCGATACGAACTCCGCTCATCCCATCGACGTATTCCGCAACGCCACGATAGAGTGCCTCAGCCAGCCGTTCGCGATAGTGGGGTCGGGAGAGTTCCGAGGCATCTTCCGGATTCGTCAGGAATGAAATTTCCGCCAGGATTGAAGGCATCTGCGCCCCGATCAATACAACAAACGGAGCCTGCTTGACTCCACGGTTTTTGAGTCCAGCATTGCCAAACAGCAGCCCGGCGTACAACTGCTGCTGGACATCGCCGGCGAATTCGCGGGACTCATCAATCTTGTCGCTCAGTGTGATCTTGCGCACCAGATCCGACAGGTCATAGACCGATCGATTGGAATCGGCATTCTCTCGGCCTGCCACGGCCATCGCGTCCGGCGACGTAGTGAAGTTTAGAAAATAGGTCTCGACGCCACGAACGTCTGGATCGGAACTGGAATTGGCATGGATCGAAAGAAACAAATCGGCGTGCGCCGCATTTGCAATTGCCGTACGTTCTTCCAGCGGAACATATTTGTCAGTCCGGCGGGTATAAATCACATCCGCGCCAAGACGCTGCTTCAACATATGCCCCAGCCGCAGCGCGACATCCAGGGCAATGTCTTTTTCTTCGATTCCATCGGGGCCAATCGTGCCGGAATCGTGCCCACCATGACCAGCGTCAATGACGATGCGACGAATCCTGAGGCCGAGTACCCGAGCCATAGAAGGTTGCACCGTTGGCGCCGGCTCCGCCGCATACAGGGGTGGCGGAGGTGCCGGAGAAGTCCGCTTGGCTGCATCGAGCGGCTTCGCGCTGGGCATAGGCGGCATAGCGATCGCAGTCTGTGACACAACTGCTCGTGGAGAGGGTGTCGGAGCGTGCTGGATCGGCGGTGCGGCTTGTTGCGCAAATTCAGTGGCCATTGCAGGCTGCAGATCCAGAATCAGTCGCGACGGATTCGACAAAACAAACGAGTTGAAGCTCACCGGACGTTTCATCTGCAGCACTACCGTGGCCTGGTTCGGGGTGAGCATACTCACGTGCATGGATCGAAGATTTTCGTCGTGCGACGCGATGATCGCGTGGCCCAGGAGGGTTTCGGCCGATTGCGCGCCAAAAAAGACAACCGTGATCTTGCGGCCGTTCTGGTCTGAATACGTATGGTAAGGGGCCGCATCGCTGAGGTCGATGGCAAGACGTGTGGAACCATTTTCATCCCAGTACCTGACATCCTGTAGCACAGTCGCCGACGAAGATGTTTTAGCCGCG
>JAJYBW010000114.1 GCA_021778815.1 Acidobacteriota bacterium
TTTGCCGTTACTCTGATGGTTTTGACGAACCACTCCGCCAATCTAATATCGATCGGGGCAATTGACTTCGGCATTCTTGTTCATGCTGCAATCATCGTGCTGGAGAACATTTATCGCAAGCTGACCAATCGGCTGGAAGGCGAATCGACGGCGGACCTGATTGTTGAAGGCATTAAGCAAGGTGCCACGCCGGTGATCTTTTCGACGACGATCATCCTGACGTCGTTTCTTCCACTGTTCACCATGGAAGGCGTTCCGGGCAAGATTTTCGCCCCCATGTCGATGACGTACGGCTTTGCGCTGATTGGGGCCTTAATCTATGCCGTCATCTTTGCGCCAGTGCTTGGGTTCATCACCGCTTCGAAAGAGACCACAACCGGGAAAGAGACCTGGCTGATTCGGCATGCGCTGCGCGTGTATGAACCCTGGCTCAAGTTCTCGTTGAAGTTCTCTCGTGCGGTACTGATTGGCGCCGTGATTCTGATGCTGGTGACGATCTTCATCTTCCGATATGTGGGTGGAGAATTCATGCCCGCACTGGAAGAGGGCAATCTATGGATTCGTGCCACCCTGCCGCAGGACATTTCGTTTCCGCAGTCCGTCGCCATTGCGGATTCCATGCGCACTACACTGGATAAGTTTCCTGAAGTCAGGCAGACCGTTTCGCAAGTGGGTCGACCGGATGATGGCACCGACGTGACCACGTTCAACAATGTGGAGATTTATACCGACCTGAAGCCGGAAAAAGAGTGGCCCGCATACCTGCATGGAAGCAAAGACAAACTAATTGAAGAGATGCAGTCGAAGCTGGCGAAATATCCCGGGGTGGTGCTCGGTTTCTCACAAAACATTCAAGACAACGTGGAAGAAGCGATGTCCGGCGTCAAGGGAGAAAACTCCTTGAAATTGTTTGGCGATAACTTCGATACGTTGTCGACGCTGTCAGAGCAAATCCTGAAGATCATGAAGTCTGTGCCGGGGGTGCAGGATGCAGGCATCTTCAAGGTAGGAGGCCAGCCCAATTTGTTGATCCAGATCGATCGCGCGAAAGCGGCGCGCTACGGACTGGCGGCACAGGACATCAACAACGCAATTCAGGCGGCGGTGGGCGGTGCACCCATCACGCAAATGATACTCGGAGATCGCCGCTTCGACCTGGTGGTTCGGTATCCTCTGGTTGACCGCGATAATCCCGATGTCATCCGCAAAATTCTATTGCCCGCGCCTGACGGGAACATGGTTCCCTTGGGAGAGGTCGCCGACGTGACCGTTCGTGACGGGGCATTTGCGATTTACAGAGAGGGAGGGCGGCGGTATGTCCCCATCAAGTTCAGTGTGCGCGGTCGCGACCTGCAGAGCACAATTCAAGATTTGCAGAGCCGGCTGCAGCAGCAGGTGAAATTGCCAACTGGCTATGAGTACGCATGGGCCGGCGAATTTGAAAGCCTGCAGACTGAGTTACACCGTTTGGCATTCATTGTTCCCGTAAGTTTAATCATCATTCTTGGGCTGCTGTATGTATTATTCCTTTCCGTCCGTGATGCTTTGATTGTGATGGCAGTGATTCCCTTCGGCATGATCGGCGGCATCTTCTCGTTGTTGATCACGCATACACCCTTCAGCATTTCGGCGGCGGTTGGATTTACCTCCGTGCTGGGGCTCAATACTTTGGGCACAGTTGTGTTCTTGCGTGGGGTTCGACACTTGCAGTATGAACTCGGCGAGGAGGTTGGATTACTGCACGGTTGTCTGGTGGAAATGCGACCGGTAGTGATGGCCTGCATGGCCGCCGGACTGGGACTTTTGCCCGCAGCGCTGTCCAACGGCATTGGAGCGCAAGCCCAGCAACCGCTGGCGCGGGTTGTCGTAGGCGGCATGGTGACTACATTGTTCTCGGTGCTTTTTATTACGCCCGTGTTGGCCCGCCACCTGCCCGGAGAGCCCCCGAAGGAAAACACGGAAAACTAAAATTTCGGGTGGGACGATTGAAGGATGATGCGCAGGTTCCATTGACTGCGCAGTGCTCTCGGGGGCAGCAGTCGAACTGGCCTGCTTATACTTGGGGAAGCCTGACCCGGATTGGGCGAGGCGACCATGACTATATCCAATCCCGCACTCGCCACGTCCGAGCACAACAGAATTGCGCTGGATCTGAAGCGAATCTATCGCCGCATCACCTTCCGGATAATTCCGTTCCTGATGTTGCTATATCTGGTCGCGTTTCTGAATCGCGTCAATGTCAGCTTCGCGGCACTCACGATGAACAGCGATCTGGGCCTGAGCAATACGCTGTTCGGCATTGGCGCAGGCATCTTCTTTGTGGGCTATGTTCCCTTTGAAGTGCCCAGCAACTTTATGTTGGCGAAAGTGGGCGCGCGGTTGTGGCTGACCGTTCTGCTGGTGCTGATGGGACTGGTGTCGGCCGGATTCGCCTTTGTGCACACCAGCACTTCCTACATGGTGATGCGCTTTTTGCTGGGAGCGGCGGAGTCCGGGTTCTTTCCTGGCGTGGTGCTTTATCTCACCTTCTGGCTACCGGCGTCTGTGCGTGGCGGCCTGATGTCGCTGTTTATTGTGTCGATTCCGCTGTCGACAGTTGTGGGCGCGCCGCTGTCCATGGCCATCCTGAAGATGAATGGCATTGCCGGACTGAGAGGCTGGCAGTGGTTGTTTGTCCTGGAAGGCGGACTTGCCGTTGTGGTCGGCCTGATGATTCCGAAGATCCTGTCCGATTCGCCCAAGAAAGCGACCTGGCTGTCGCCGCAGGAGTCCACATGGCTGGTCGGCGCCATCGCTGCTGAATCGAAGCCGACCACGGCTCATGCGTCGTGGATCCATTTATTTCGCAGCCGCATGGTGCTTGGGTTTGCGCTGGGATACTTCATCCTGATGATTGGGCTCTACGGGCTGGGATTCTGGATTCCGCGGATTCTCACTTCGCAAGGGCTGCCCGTGGCGCAAACCGGATGGATGACGGCGCTTCCCTATGTGGTGGCCACGGTGGGTATGGTGCTGTGGTCGCGGCATTCGGACAGTTCGGGCGAGCGGCAGTGGCATATAGTGCTGGCTTTTCTGACGGCGGCGCTAGGTATGTATATCGCCTCCGCAACGCAGGTGGTCGCGGTTAGCGTGGCGGGATTTTCGATTGCGGCATTGGGCATCTGCTCTGCCATGCCGCTGTTCTGGGTGGCGGCGACCGAACACCTGGGAGAGAATGGCGTCGCCGGCATCGCGCTCATCAACGCGATCGGCTGCCTCGGCGGATTCTTTGGACCCTTCTGGATGGGATGGCTAGTGGACCGCACACATTTCTTTTCGGCGGGATTGTTGGCGGCTGCGATTACATTGGCCGCGGGTGCTGCGCTGATGTATGGATTAAGCCGACCCACTTCATTGGCGGCTGCTAAGAGCTTTCGTTGAATCAAATTGTCGCAGATCATACGTTCGCACCGGGTGAGAAGCTCAATATCATTGGTCATAGTAGAGGGGGGGCGATGTTGCCCTCGAATCTCGGTGAGTATCTCTCGCAAAATCGATAACCTGATCACGCTAGATCAATATCACGGTGGCAGACTAAGGAGAGACAATGACGTTCGATTTTCGTCGTTCTTCGCTAGTGTTCATTGCACTGCTGATCTATTGGCTAATCGCAGCAAGCGCTCTTTGGAAGGTTTATGACATTGGTCCACTCATAAGCGGTGGTTATCTTAGCCATGGTCAGGCCATATCTGTCGTAACGAAAATGGGGCTACTTCTGACTGTCTTGACGAGTGGGGCTTGGATTTGGTCAAGTCGTCAAACAAGTAATAAGAAGACATTCCTTGCTGTATGGCGGAGCGCTGCGCTAAGAACATTCGTGGTTTTGTTTTTCTATTGGCTAGTGGTTTTCATTCGTCGGGAGATTTGGACGCCGAGTCAGGGCGTCAACGACGATGCGATGTTTCTGCCGTTCATTGGACACGTTAATGCAGTGTTTTTTGCTGAAGTTGGCTGGCTCTCATTTCTGATTGGCATTATTCCGTGCATGGGAATCGTTTCCGGATTCGTATTTTCTCTTGAGCAAAGCATGATGCGGGGTGCCAAAATCTAGTGCTGAATCCCGCACGAAGCGCTGAATAGGTGGGTTATTTATGGCTGTTCCGCACCGGGCCGGCGCCGGACGTAAATCGAATGCAACCCGGTTACGATCCGAGGTTGTCCGGCGTCAGGATTTGCTGGCGGCGAGAGTGAGAATTAATGTCTGCGGTTGACGGTCGCGCAGAATTTGCAGCTTGATGGATGCTTTTTTGTTTTGTCGCAGGGCATGATTCCATTTGCTGCGAGAGGTCATGGAAACTTCGTCGGCCTTGCATATCACGTCGCCCGCATGCATGCCGGCTCGCAGGCCGGGACTGTTTGGATCGATGCTCTTGACCAGCAGGCCGGTTGAATTTTTCAGGCCAAAATAGTGCGCCAGTTGCGGATTCAAGACATCCAGGGTGATGCCGGTGTACGGAGGCGTGCCTGGAATGTAGCTCATCAAGCCGCCGTTGGAGCTGAAGGTTTTTCCAATGTCGGAGGAGGCCACGCCGAAGAATCCGCTGGGGGGTGGAGGCTGGACCGGTGCTTGAGCCGATGTCTGCGTGCTGGGATCAGGAACGGTGTAATGCTGCGACCAGGCTTCCTTCTCCACCGCATCGCGATCTGCCAGCACCACCGTAATTTCCATGGGCTTGCCGTCGCGGACAATATCCAATACGACGGATTGTCCAGGATTCATTTTATGCAGCGTGTCGGTGAGGCCTTCAGCGCTTTCGGCCTTTTTGCCTGCGAACTTCACGATGACATCATTCCCATGCAGGCCGGCCTTTCCTGCCGGCGCGTCGTGGTCCACGGCAGCAATCGCGACGCCTTCATTCGAGGCCAGATGAAGTTTCTGTCGCTGCTGCTTTGTCAGGTTTTCGAAATCTACGCCAAGGTATCCGCCGTGGTGATGAAAACTGCTCATGCCGACGATCGGCTCCATGGGGTGCGTGCCAGCCGCGGCTGGTAAGGCCAGCAGGGCAACGCAGGCAAGACTCCATGGAAACGATCGACATTTCATAGATTCACTTCCGGTGGTTCGATGCTCGTTGGCGGCTTCTTCAGGATTCAATCCGCAACTCGGCTCCGCGCCTTACTGTATCAGGAGCTTGCCATACGGGGAACGGATTCCCCGTATTCGGAACGTTTCGGGCCTCACAGGGGCAACTCTCGGGGATCCGGTGGGGCGTTCGATTTCCGTCTCCTCGGATCCACGCTGATTCGGGCGCAATTATTCCGTAGGGGGAATTGCCTGCAGAACTTTGAGCGACGCTTCGCGAATGGCTGGATTGTCGTCTCCAGTGGAGACGTTTTGCAGCACCATCCGTACACTGCTGTCCGCCTGGACGGGTTCCAGCATCTGCAATGCCTGGCTGCGAACGGACTGGCTGGGGTCATGCATCAGGGATTCGAGAACAGCATCCCTCACTCGAACATCCTGACCCACGTACGGCTTGAGTCCTTCCAGGGCTTTCAACCGTACCCCGGGATCCCGGTCATACCGCAAGGCAACCATCAGGGCCGTCCGCACCGGTCCATCCTCACAGTAGTGACCTGCCTTGCATTGTGCAGCCAGGAGGGCGACAGAATTGCTTTGAACATTTGGATCGACGGCATTCTGGGTGGCCATCAGCAGCAGCTTCTGCACCTCGGGATCGTCGATCGAACCCTCCACCGTGGCAGGCACCATAGTGTTGAAATGGACCTCCACCATGTTGGTATTCGGGTGCTGCACAATCTGGCTGACGTTATAGACAGACGGAGCCGCAGTGCTTTCCGCGGGCACTGCGGCTGAGGCGAGCTGCGCCGCGGGATGGCGCGCCAGCGAATGCTTCCAGTAATGTCCAGCCGAGGCCCCAATGCCCAGGCCCACAACGGCGATCGCCATGGCCATGCCGGGCGCGGCCTGCAACTGGGCAAGAAATCCCTGCCATCCGATTTCGAATCGCATCCAAAGGCTGGCCGGCGGCAGCAGATCGAGAGCATCATCCAGCCGGACACGGCTTTGAGCAAGGAGGTTGGGGGAGGGTTCTTCAAGCGGCGCGAACGACATGATTTGCCGAACCGCCTGATACGCCTGCAACTCAGCTCGGCAGAATTCACAACCCGTCATGTGCAGTTCCAGGCTGTGGCTGTGTTCGTCGGAGAGCTCTCCATAGATGTATTGCACAATCAACTGTTGTGCGTGATCGCATTTCATGGCCTGCTCCTGAAATTGAAAAAGCACATCATCTTTTACCGTCTTTTATCGCACGACTGACAACTGTGTCCGCAGTTTCCGGGTAGCACGAAAGAGCGTGTTCTTCGCTGTCTCTTCCGTTGTGTTCAACATCTCTCCAATGGTCCGCAGCCGCAGACCCTGGTAATGCTTCAGCTCAAATACGGTGCGTTCGCGTGGAGTCAACGTCGCCAACGCGGTCTGAATTTTCTCCGCCAATATTTTTCGATCGAGTTCCCGCGCAGGATTGGCCATGGCGCGATCATCCGACACATTGATCATCGTGTCGTGTTCCTCGCCGGTAGAGTCGACGATGACGGCCGGATCTTCGCGGCGAGTCTTGCGACGACGCAGTAGATCGAGGCAAAGATTGGTGACGATGCGATAGATCCAGGTGTAGAAAGAGCACTCGAAGCGAAAGCTGCCGATGTGGCGATAGGCCTTTAGGAAGGCTTCCTGGTGAATATCCTGCGCATCCTGTTCCGAACCCGTCAGGTGCAGGGCCAGGCGCAGTACGGCCTGGTCGTACTGGCGCACGAGTGCATCGAAGGCTTCACGCGAGCCTTTTTGCGCCTCGCGGATCAGTTCCGCGTCCTGCAGCCGCGCTGAACTTTCGGCGTACATCCTTGGTTTCGATTGTATGCGCGAGGCGGCAGATTGGCTTTGTGGGGAAGCGAAGGTGCCTTGCGTAAGGATGGCGAATCGCTGCGACTCCATCGAATATGTCTCCAATCGTTTGGACGCCATCGTTCGCCAAACGTGAGCCGATCCAGCGTTGGATGGGCCAGTGGGGTTGACGAGGGTCTACCGCCGCAGCGCCGTTCTCCTTTCCTTTGCTGCGGTTCGAGCTTGCTTGGCCGGCACTTGGGCGAGAAGAGGCTGCGTGCAGGGAAAAGATAGCGACCCGGGTTTTGCAATACACTGGGCCTCATGACTCCTGTTTCTCATCGACCCTCCGGGGACGCACAATCTTCATTTTTTTCCAATGATTCAACCCGAAAACCGGCCACCAGCAACTGGGCCGTCGCCTATACCGACGGCGGATCGCGCGGCAACCCGGGTCCGTCCGGCTATGGGGTGGTGATCCTGGGGGAAGACGGGAAGGTTCTCGGCGAACTCAGCGAATTTCTAGGGATGCGCACCAACAATGTTGCAGAATACTCGGGCCTGCTGGCGGCGCTGGAGTTTGCGCTGGCCAAGGGGCATCCACGGCTGCGCGTGGTTTCTGACTCGGAATTGATGGTGAAGCAGATCCGTGGGCAATACCGCGTGCAGAGCCCGGACCTGCGCCCGCTATACGAGGAGGCCAAACGACGTATTGCCAAGCTGGAGGCCTTCCAGATTGAACATGTGCTGCGCGGAAAGAACAAAAAAGCGGATGAGCTGGCGAATCAGGCCATGGATCGAGGAATGCGACGGAAGTCGGAAATCAAAGCTGGCGTATCCAGCTCGCCCAGTTCGCCGGTTGCCGCGGAGGCGCCGCCGGTGCGACCGCTGCGCGGCATCGTGAAGGAGGGAAAGATCAATCTGCTGGAGGGATCGATTCCGGAAGGAACCATCGTGGTGGTGATGCCGGAAAAAGCGCTGGGGCAAAGGCGCTGAAGGAGAATTCATTCATGACAGGACATCTGAGAACAACAAAAACAGACGAGCTCGAACGCGAAATGGCCATCAACTGCTACGGCTATGGCCGATGGGAAGCACCCTATTGGTTCATTGGTCCCGAGCAAGGCAAAGGTCCCAAGGAACCCGCTGATAATGTGATGCGAATTGATGCGTGGGCCAAACTTGGCAAGACCAATCTGTGCGACTGCCGTTGTTTTCACGAAGAAATAGATGATTTTAGTCGGCATCGGGAAATGAAGCTTCAGCCGACTTGGAGACGCCTGATGTTACTGCTGATGGTTTTTCTCGGAAAGGATGCGGACATTGAAAACCTGCGCACTTACCAGCGGGATCATTGGGGAATGTTAAATGGCGAGACCTGCGTGATTGAGTTGTCTGGAGTGGCGAGCAAAAATCTCAAAACATCAATCGATCATAAGCAGTTTCGGCAGGACAGGATCGAATTTATCCGGGACAAGAGAAAGCACCACCGACCTGCCTTGGTCATCATGTACGGCATAAGCGCAAAAAAAGATTGGGAACAAATTGCGGGACACGAGCTGACGGAAGGTGAAATCGTACTTTGCGAATCCACGATCTTTGGATTCACGCGGCATCCTGTCGCGCATGGTACACGGGATCAATATTGGAAAGATTTTGGGGTGAGGTTGCGCGAGTATCGCAGGCCGCTGCCGCTCGCTACGCCAAGGCTGCCTTGACTTGTTCGCTGACAAGCTTGCCGTCGGCACGCAACCCGGCCGCCTGAAATTTGGCTTGCACGGCCTTCATCACGCTGCCCATGTCGCGCGGGGTTGGCCGGGAACCGGCAGCGGACATTTCCGCGATAACAGCCTCAACGTTGCTGCGGATATCGTCTGCGGATGCGGACTTGGGTAGATAGCTTTCGATGATCGGGATTTCGGCGGCTTCCTTCTCCACCAGGTCCATGCGGTTGCCCTTGGTGAATTGCTCAATGGAATCGCGGCGCTGTTTCACCATGGTGACCAGCACCTGCTCGGCTTCGGCATCGGTCAAGGGCGCGCGCTTGTCGATTTCTTTATTTTTCAGCGCAGATTTCATCATGCGGAGGGTCGACAGGCGGTCTGCCTCACGCGACTTCATCGCCGCCACCATGTCCTGCTGTACTTTGTCCGTCAAGCTCATCCAACCCACCGCCTCTCCACTTTTTCGCTTAAAAAGAGCGCAACCTTCTAATTATAGGCATGCAGCAAAACCCTTGTTTTTTCTCTAGAATGGAAAGATGTTCCATAAAACGCGTCTGTTCACTCCCGGCCCGACTCCT
>JAJYBW010000115.1 GCA_021778815.1 Acidobacteriota bacterium
CCAAAGATATTTCTATTCAGGTAGTGAAATTCGGTCCCGATGGAATGTTGTATGCAGCCGCGCTGCCCAACGGCAAAGTCTATCGCATCGATCCCAACGGTCCTGAAGTGAAGATCGATAACGCGCCGCGGCCGGTGTACAAGCAGGGGGAGCAAGCACCAGCAAAAGCGGGAGCCTCCGCGGATGTTGTCTTCGATTCCAGCACGCTGAATCCCAAGGCAACCTATATCTGGGATCTGGCCTTCGATGCGTTGGGAAGACTGTATGTGGCCACCGGCGGTCCAGCGAATATTTATCGAGTCGATCTGAAGAATCCCAGCGCCGCGCCTGAAAAGTTTTTCTCCAGCAGCGAACAACACATTCGCTGTCTGCTATTCGCCAAGGATGGCACGCTGTATGCCGGCACGGATGGACGAGGATTGGTGTATCGCATCGACGCCAGCGGGAAAGGCTTCGTGCTGTTTGAAGCGCCAAACCAGGAAGTTCCAGCCATGGCGCTCGACCCAACAGGCAACCTGTATGTGGCTGCGCTGGGCGAGAAAGGCAAGTCGACCCTGCCACCGCTGAATGTTCACAGCAGCGCAACGATGACGGCGAGTATCACGATTCTGCTGCCGGGCTCCATCGCCTCTTCACATGACAGCACTCTGGTTCCGAAAGGCAGCGTCATTTATCAAATTTCTCCGGACGGCGCGCCGCGGCAAGTGTGGGCCTCGCCGCATGATGTGGTGTATGCGCTTGCCTGGCAGCAGAATTCCGATCCCAGGCTGAGCGGATTGTTGGCGGGCAGCGGCAATCAAGGGCATCTCTACCGAATTTCTCTTGATGGGACGTATGCCGATCTGGCGCACCTGCAAGCCGACGATGTCACCGCATTTACAATCGCGGACAGTAATTTATACGTTGCCACCAGCAACACCGGTAAACTGTATCGGCTATCCGCCAGCAGCGCCGGATCCGGCGACAACTCCACCTATCAGAGCCCGGTGGCCGATGCGAAATTCAGTTCCGCGTGGGGAAAACCTGCGATACGGGGCAACGGGCACTACGACCTGTTCGCGCGCGTCGGCAATATTGAACAGCCGACCGAGGGCTGGAGCGATTGGCAGCCGATCAATCCCAGTGGCGAAGCGCCCAAATTTCCGCGCGCCCGATATCTGCAGTGGAAAGCCGTCCTGCATGGCGATGCAAAGCTCCGCCAGGTGGGCTTTTACTACCTGCCGCAAAACGTCGCGCCGGTGGTTGATGACATCGTGATGGAGCTGCATGCCCGCGTGGTCCCAGGCCTGAACCAGGAAGCGCAAGTCGCGCCGGTGCAGATTAACTTCCCTGCCGACTCGACCGATGGGGTGATCTACGAAGCTCAACAAGCTTCGCAGCCGCTGATGGCGATGCGGACCCACGGTTGGGCTACCGTTCGCTGGAAGGCGCACGATGAGAATGGCGATCAGTTGCACTACTCGGTCTACTACCGCGGTGCGAATGAGACCAATTGGCTGCCGCTCGAACAGAAGGTGTCGCAGACTTTTCTGTCGTTCGAGGTAAATCGTATTCCGGACGGCTACTACAAGCTGCGCGTCGTCGCCACGGATGCTCCATCGCATCTGGCAGGAAATGCACTGACGGGATACAAAGACAGCGATCAGTTCCTGCTCGACACCACGCCGCCAGATCTTTCTGAGTTGCAGGCGACGATGAGTTCGCAACCCGCTGCCTCAATCCACGTGATATTCGACGCGCAGGACAAACTTTCTACCATCTCGCGCGCATATTATTCGGTGGATGCGGGTGCGTGGCAGTACATCGACCCGGTCGGTAATCTCAGCGATTCTCTGCATGAGCATTATGACTTCACCATTCCGGTACCGAAACACGCGGAGCGCAGCGATGTTTCACCGGCCGTGCAGCCTGGTTCTCCGCAGCAACATGTGGTTGCGGTGCGTGTGTTGAATCGCGCAGGAAACACAGCCACCGGGAAAACTGTGGTGCAGTAAGCGTGCGTGCAGCCATGAGCGAGCCCTCGAATGCGCTTTGAACTGTTTGTCGCCAGTCGCTATCTGAGGGCCAAGCGTCGTCAGGCGGTGGTCGGGGTCATCACGGCGATCTCGATCATCGGAGTGGCGGCCGGCGTGGCGTCGCTGATTCTGGCGCTGGCGATTACGAATGGAATGCGGCGCGATCTACAGCAAGGACTGTTGAGCTCGACCGCGCAGGTTCAACTGATGCGCGTGGCCAGCGATGGCATCGAGGATTGGCGCCCACTGACAGACCGACTGCGAGTTCTGCCGCACGTTACTGCAGCCGCTCCCGCTCTCTACGGCCAGGTTTTGATTTCCCGAGGTGCCCGATCCGGTGGGGCATTGGTCAAAGGCATTCTGCCCGCTGAAGAGCGCACTGTCAGCAGCCTCCTGGATGACATCAAGCAAGGAACCGCGGCCCCCCTCGCGCCCCAAGCGGCGACCGATCAGGATTCGACGGGCACGCTTCCGCCGCTGGTTCTCGGCTCCGACCTTGCCGATCAAATCGGTGCTGGCGTGGGCGACAGTGTGTTGGTGACCAGCCCGCAGGGCGAGTTGACTCCCTTTGGCCTGGTGCCGAAGTATGAACGATTCCAAGTTGTCGGAATTTTCCATTCCGGTTTCTACCAATACGACTCCTCGTTCGCTCTGGCGCGGCTAACGGATATTCAACATTTATTCGGCGAGCCAAACATTGTCTCCATCATCAGCTTCAAGGTCGACGACTTGTATCATGCCGACCGCATTGGAAAAGAGATTGAGAAGGCCGCCGGCAGTGGCTTTATGACCACCAACTGGATGGAGCAGAATCAGGAACTGTTCCACGCACTGGGCGAGGAACAGGCGGTCACGTTTATCGTGATTGGACTCATTGTCTGCGTGGCCGCATTGAACATCCTGATCGCGCTGACCATGATGGTGATGGAGAAAACGCGCGATATCGCCGTGCTGATGTCCTATGGTGTGCGGCCATCCCAGGTGCGGCGAATCTTTGTGTGGCAGGGGATGCTGATCGGCATTCTTGGCACTTCCATCGGGCTGGTGATGGGTTATGCACTGGCCTGGGCCGGAGGCCACTACCGGATCATTCACTTGTCGGCGGCGGTTTACTCGCTGGATTACCTGCCCTTCGCTCCGCGTTGGCAGGACGGCGTCGTTGTTGCCGCGGTGGCGCTGGGCGTATCGCTGCTGGCAACGCTCTACCCGTCGTCGTCGGCCGCAAAAATTCTTTCGGCAGAAGCGCTTCGCTACGAGTAGCGCAGGAAATATTGTTAGAATCCGCAGTCGCGGCGTCTTACACTTGTTTGCGGAGAAGACCATGAGCCCACAGATCGTTGTCGCCGACCGTGAAGACTGGCCAGAGCTTCCGTTAGACGCATGGCAGGATACCTACAATACGCTGCATATGTGGTCGCAGATTGTCGGCAAGGTCCGCCTGGCGCTGAGTCCGAAGCTGAATCATTGGTGGGAAGTCCCGCTCTACGTCAGCGCGGTTGGCCTCACCACGTCACCAATTCCCTACGCACGGGGAATCTTTGAGATACAGTTCGACTTCATCGATCACAAACTGACGGTTCAGACGAACCATTCGACCGGCGCAACCATAAAGCTGGCGCCTCGGTCCGTAGCGGATTTCTATGGCATGTTGATGGCAACTCTGACCGAGCTCGGCATTGAGGTAAGCATCTGGCCGATGCCGGTTGAAATTCCAAACCCGATTGCGTTCGATCAGGATACCCAACACAAATCCTACGACCCGGAATATGCGAATCGATTCTGGCGCGTCCTGGTCAGCTGCGATTCGGTCTTCAAGGAATTTCGTGCGCGCTTCATCGGCAAATCAAGCCCCTCTCATTTTTTCTGGGGGAGTTTCGACCTGGCCGTAACGCGTTTCTCCGGCCGTCGCGCGCCGGAGCGTGTGGGCGCGGACGCAATTACGCGCGAAGCGTATTCGCATGAAGTGATCAGCGCGGGATGGTGGCCGGGCGGCGGCGACATTGCGGGACCCGCCTTTTATGCCTATGCGGCACCGGAGCCGGAAGGCTTTTCAAAACAGGCGGTACGGCCAGAGAGAAGTTTTTATCATCCGCAGTTGAAAGAGTTTCTGCTGATGTATGACGACCTGCGGCAGGCGAGTTCGCCGCGAGCGACGCTGCTTGAATTTCTGCAGAGCACCTACGAAGCGGGCGCAAATACCGGCAATTGGGATCGCACGAACCTGGAGAGGACGTCAATCTGAGGCTGCGCTGAGGTCGCGTTGAGTTCGCCTTTTTCGCCCTGAAATATTTAGTTGCCCTAGCAACTAAACAGCGCATTTTTGGCGTTTATGGTTGCTAAGGCAACTAAGTTCCCGTTGGTATTTTCGCTTCACTGAAAAAATGGAGCGCCATCATGTTCAAGAAAATTGCTGTGGCCTACGACGAGTCGACCGAAGCGGCACGAGCTTTCCGTTCGGCGCTGGAAATTGCCAAGCTTACCAGCTCGGATCTGACGATTATCACCGTGATTGAGCGTCTGCCTGCCTACGTCAGTTACGTATCGGCAGTAGCTCCGGATGTGCCCCAAATCCTTCAACAAGAGAAGCAAACCTTCTACAGAGATCTGCATCACAAGGCCAGAGAAATTGCCGAGCAAGCAGGTGTCAGCGTCAGCTTTGCCACGATCGAAGGTAATGAGATTGAAGGACTGCTCAAACTAATTGATGACGTTCAACCCGATTTGCTGGTGATTGGCCTGCGACGTGAACCCGGCGGGTTCAGTGGATTTTTCGGCGGGACGGCGCATCACCTGGCGTTGCATGCCAAGTGCAATATTCTTGGAATTCGTTAGACGCGATGCGATAACAAGCGAGTATTACAAGTAGCAAGGTTTGTGAACGAAATCTGGGTCGAATGATCGGCTGTGCAAACTGTCCATGCTCGATTCTTTAGGCAATATGACTTCTCCGGACGAGCGAGCCGGCCCGCTGCTGCTACGCGTGCAACGCGCAGAGCAGCAGCTTGCGGAAGTGCTGAGAAACATACCGGCCGGCTACGCCACGCTCGACCGCAACTGGACCTTTACCTTTGCCAACCAGCAGGCTATCCAGGGTAGCCGTCAGCGGGCAGAAGACTTCATCGGCAAGAATGTCTGGGCAATCTGGCCGGAGCTTGCCGGCACAGAACTTGAACGACAATATCGCCAAGTGATGGAAACGGGCGTCCCAGCCCATTTTGAATACTACGGCGAAACCTACGACGCCTGGTTCGAGATGCATGTCTACCCGACTGAAGACGGGATCAGCGTTTATTTTCAGGAAATCACCAAGCGCAAGCGTGGTGAAGGGGCCTTGAAGGCCAGCGAGCGACGTTATCGCGCCTTAACAGAACTGAACCCGCAGTTGATCTTGATGGCCGACACTCAAGGCATGGTCACCTTTGCCAACCAACGGCTGCTGGATTACACCGGACTGAGGCTGGAAGAGATCTGCGACGAAGGCTGGCGCAAAGCGGTACATCCGGACGACGAATTGCGCACTCTTGGCGCGTGGACGGAAGCGCTGCAGCGCGAAGTCGATTTACAAGTTGAGACGCGGATTCGTCGAGGAGCGGACGGGGCCTATCGCTGGTTCTGGGTTCGAGGGCTGCCGGTTCGCGATGAACAGAACAAAACGCTCTATTGGCTTGGCGTCTGCATCGATATCCACGAGCACAAGTTAGCGATGGAGGAACTGCGGAAGAGCCAGCAGGAGGCCGAGCATCAACGACTGGAGTTGGAAACAATGTACCGGACGGCGCCAATCGGTTTGGCCCTCTTCGACCCGGTCGAATTTCGTTATCTGCGCCTGAACGACCGCCAGGCAGAAATTGTCGGACTGCCGATGGAAGAAATTCTCGGCAGAACGCTGACGGAAATTGCTCCAATCGAGGGGCTGAACGAAATGTTCCAACAGGTGGCCAGCGGCACGCCCATCACCAACAATTTGCTGGAGGGTGAGCTACCGATGCAGCCCGGAAATCACCGTTATTGGACCGTGAATTACTATCCCGTGTATGGATCGGACGGAACGATTCGCGCAATTACGGCGGCATCATTGGAAATCACGGCGCAAAAGCGCACCGAGAAAGCGCTGATCCAAAGCGAAAAACTCGCGGCGGTGGGCAGGTTGGCCAGTTCCATTTCGCATGAAATCAACAATCCGCTGGAAGCGGTGACAAACCTGCTGTACCTGGCGCTGAATCACGAGGAAATACCTGCGGCCACGCGTCGCTATCTGGAAACAGCCCAGGGTGAGTTGACCCGAGTGGCGCACATCGCGACACAGAGTCTGCGCTTTCATCGGCAAACGATGAATCCGGTCCGCGTCGATCCCAACGAAATGCTGGAATCGGTCGTCTACCTCTACCAGGGTCGATTGGTCAATTCCAACATTCAAGTGGTCTCAAGGCACAAGTCCACAAAGCGAGTTTTGTGCTTAGAGAGTGACATTCGCCAAGTGCTGAATAATTTGATTGCCAACGCGGTCGATGCGATGCGGCGCGGCGGCCGGCTTCTGCTGTGCACCCACGATGCTACAGATTGGAAGACAGGCCGCTCCGGGGTGCGCATTACCGTTGCGGATACGGGCCATGGCATGTCAGCGCAAGTGCGGCAGCGAATCTTTGAACCCTTCTACACCACCAAGGAAGTGAACGGAACCGGCCTGGGATTGTGGATCTCTCACGGGATCGTTTCGCGGCATCACGGGGTGCTGAAAGTGCGAAGCAGCGACAAGGCCGGCTGGAGCGGAACCGTGTTCAGCCTGTTTCTGCCAGATGAACAGAATCCATTCCAGGCGACGCAATAAGGGGAATACAGGCCGCCAAACCCTCAAACCCATCTTCCGCCCCGCGCACTTCGTAGCCTTGTGCCGCGAGCAACATTCTTCCTAGCTCACGCAGACTCGGTTCATCCTCGACGATCAAGATTCTGTACGGAAATGAATTCGCGGACAGTGACCAAGTGCCTTGTGGATAACGCCGAGTAGATCTCCTCCTGAGCGCACCGGCCTGGGATTGTGGATCGCTCGTGGAATTGCGGCGAGGCGTCACGGATCACTGATGCTGAAGAGCCGTCACAAGCGCGAATGGAATGGATATGTGTTCAGATTCTTCTTATCCGCCCCTTGCTGCTGATGGTAAGACAAAGTGGCGCGGGGCTCTATGATAGAGGTACGACATGACCCGCCAAGCCAGCCACGATCCTGCCTCTTCCCCGGGGAATGAAGGTTTGGAACCAGAGTGCGTGCAACCGGCTGTAGCGGATGACGATTCAGTGCTGCTGCGCGTGGAAAACCTGCGCAAGGAGTATCGCAGCGGGTTGCAGCCATTGGTCTTATTCGACGGGCTGAACCTGACGGTACGGCAGGGAGAGATGATCGCCATTGTTGGCGAATCGGGTGCGGGCAAAAGTACTTTGCTGCATTTGCTCGCGGCGCTTGATCGTCCTTCTGCTGGTGACGTATACTTCGCAGCAACCTGGCTAGGAAAATTGACAGCGGGAGAGGCGGCCACGTTTCGCAATCGCGAAATTGGCTATGTGTGGCAACTGCACTACCTTTTGCCGGAATTTACGGCTCTGGAGAATGTGGCGATGCCGCTGCTCGCACGCGAAGAACCGAAACCGTCTGCCTTTGCGAAAGCGCGGGAACTGTTGCGCGAAGTAGGACTGGAAGCCAGAGTGCACCATCTTGCCGGGGAGCTTTCCGGCGGGGAACAACAGCGCGTTTCGCTGGCACGGGCGTTGGTCACACAACCCCGGTTACTGCTGGCCGACGAGCCAACGGGCAACCTCGATAACCGTACGGCCGAAGCTGTGTTTGGCCTGCTGGAACGGCTGCACACAACGCATCGGTTAACCTCCATCCTCGTCACCCACAACATGGAAATTGCAAAACGTTGTGGACGCACGCTCCGGCTGCACGAGGGCCGGTTGCACGAAGTTTGGCTGCACTCGAGTGGTTCGGAAGGGGCATCCGCGGAAGGCCGCGCTGCATCCTCTGATACGCCGGGGCATCCAATTGTTCGTACCGCAGTTCCAGGTGCAAACCGCACGGGAACGGCATGAGCCAAGGGGGGAATATGTTCGAACGGTACACGGAGAAAGCGCGGCGCGTGATCTTTTTTGCGCGCTACGAGGCCAGCCAGTTTGGCTCGCCCTACATTGAAACGGAGCACCTGCTGCTTGGACTCTTGCGCGAGGATAAAGCGCTGAGCAATCGCTTCCTGCGCTCGCATGCATCGGTGGAATCAATTCGCAAACAGATTGAGGCACACACCACGATTCGCGAGAAGGTTTCAACTTCCGTCGACCTGCCGCTGTCGAATGAATGCAAACGGGTTCTGGCCTATGCCGCGGAAGAAGCGGAGCGGCTGTCGAACAAACACATTGGCACCGAGCATCTGCTGCTGGGCTTGCTGCGCGAAGAAAAGTGCTTTGCGTCAGAAATTCTGCTGGAGCGCGGGCTGAGGCTTTCTACAGTTCGTGACGAGCTGGCCAAGACCACGCAGGAGCGGGCACCGCAGGCGGCGCGCAACCGCGAGTCGAGCATTCTGGCGGAATTCTCGCGCGATCTGACACAGGCGGCGCTCGACAATCAACTGGATCCGCTGGTGGGTCGCGATGCGGAGGTGGATCGTGTCATCCAGATTCTGTGCCGGCGGACAAAGAACAATCCAGTACTGATTGGCGAACCGGGCGTGGGCAAAACGGCGATCGTCGAGGGACTGGCGCAGCGCATTTCTGACGGCGATGTTCCGAGTTTTCTGGCGGACAAGCGGGTGTTGGGGCTGGATCTTTCGCTGATTGTGGCGGGAACAAAATATCGCGGTCAGTTTGAAGAGCGGCTGAAGACGATTATGAAAGAGCTGATGGAGAATCAGAACTCCATCATCTTTATTGATGAGCTGCATACCCTGGTGGGCGCGGGTTCTGCGGAAGGCTCGCTGGATGCTGCCAACATTTTGAAGCCGGCGCTGTCGCGTGGAGAAATCCAGTGCATCGGCGCGACCACGCCTGCGGAATATCGCAAGTCGATTGAGAAGGATCGTTCGCTGGAACGGCGTTTCCAGGCGGTGAAAGTACCGCCGCCGAATGAAGAGGACGCG
>JAJYBW010000116.1 GCA_021778815.1 Acidobacteriota bacterium
TTTCCAATCGCAAAAATTGCCGCGCGGCTCGCTGTCGGCTACACGCTGGATGAAATTCCCAACGATATTACGCAAAAGACACCGTCATGCTTCGAACCCACGATCGACTATGTCGTCGTAAAAATTCCCAAGTGGCAGTTCGAGAAATTTGCCGGCACAGATGAGGGTCTGGGGCCGCAAATGAAATCTGTCGGCGAAGTGATGGCGATTGGCCGAACTTTCAAAGAAGCGCTGATGAAAGCATTCCGTTCGCTGGAGACGGGCCGCGCAATCAGCGCCGAAGTAATTGAACCGCGTCGCTTGACGCAGCGTTTAGTGACCCCGCATCCGGATCGACTGTCCTACATCCGCTATGCCTTTCGCTGCGGGCAGTCGGTGCGCGAAGTCGCGTGGATGACTTCCATGGATCCGTGGTTTTTACAACAGATAAAAGACATCACCGATTGCGTAGTGGAACTGGGTACCACCACGTACGACAATATTTCGCCGGAATTATTGCGCAAAGCCAAACGCATGGGCGTCTCCGATGCGCGGCTGGCGGACGTGTGGGGTATAGAAGGCTCGGATGCGCTGGTGAAGGTTCGCGACCTGCGGCTGAAACAAAAATTGCAACCGGTGTACAAACTTGTCGATACCTGCGCGGCAGAGTTCGAAAGTTTCACCCCGTATTTCTATTCCTGCTACGACGAAGAGGACGAAGCCACGCCGACGCAGAAGAAAAAAGTCATCATCCTGGGGAGCGGGCCGAATCGTATCGGGCAGGGAATTGAGTTCGATTATTGCTGTTGCCATGCGGCATTCGCGTTGAAGGAAGATGGCTATGAAGCCATCATGGTCAACTGCAATCCTGAGACGGTTTCGACCGATTATGACACCAGCGACCGCCTCTACTTTGAACCCCTGACTTATGAAGATGTATTGGAAGTTTACGAGCACGAAGCCGCTTCTGGCGCGCCGATTGGGATGATCGTGCAGTTCGGCGGACAAACTCCGCTGAACCTGGCCCTGCCGCTGAAGGCCGCAGGTGTGCCGATAATCGGCACATCTCCAGAATCGATCGACCTGGCTGAGGATCGCAAGCGCTTCGGAAAACTTCTTGATGATTTGAAAATCGCCCAGCCCCCGGGCGCTCTGGCGACCAGCGTGGAAGAAGCGGTTGCTGGGGCACGGCGGGTAGGATATCCCGTGCTGGTACGGCCCTCCTATGTACTTGGTGGGCGCGCTATGGTCATCGCGTATGACGACGACGCGGTCACGCACTACATGCGCGAGGCCGTTGAATATTCGCAGCAGAGGCCTGTCCTGATCGATCACTTTCTGGAAGACGCGATCGAGGTTGATGTCGATGCCCTTGCGGATGGCGACGATGTCGTGATCGCGGGGATCATGCAGCATATTGAAGAGGCTGGCATACACTCCGGCGACTCCTCATGCGTTATGCCGAGCGTGGACCTGTCGGAGCAGGTGCTTGCCACCATTCGTTCGCATACCTACAAGTTGGCGCGGGCGCTTAACGTGATTGGATTGGTGAACATTCAATTTGCGGTGCAGCGTGAAAACGTCTTCGTCATCGAGGTCAACCCGCGTGCGTCGCGCACGGTCCCGTATGTTTCAAAAGCCACAGGTATTCCGCTGGCCAAGATTGCTGCGCGCCTAATGACGGGGCGCAAGCTGCGTGAGTTTCTGGGCGATGCGGTCGATCGCGAAGCCGTGCTGGAAACGGGTCCACACTATTTTGTAAAGTCACCTGTCTTTCCATGGAACAAGTTTCCTGGCGTCGATACGGTACTCGGTCCAGAAATGAAATCGACCGGCGAAGTGATGGGCGTAGCGGACAGCTTTGGCGAAGCGTTTGCCAAGGCGCAATTGAGCGCCGGCCAAAAGCTTCCGGTGAAGGGAACTGTGTTCTTAAGCGTCAACGACCACGACAAACCCGCCGTTGCAGCCCTGGCGCTTCAGTTTGTCGAATTGGGCTTTAAATTGGTCGCGACGCACGGTACGGCGGACGTGTTGGAAAAAGCCGGCTTCATCGTCGAGCGAGTGTTCAAAGTGAAGGAAGGCCGGCCAAATGTCGTCGACCTCATCAAGGGTGACAGGATTCAGCTGATCATTAATACGCCCCGCGGCCAGGATACGTTCTTCGATGAGAAGGCGATTCGCCGAGCCGCAGTCACCCAACGCATTCCCACCATCACGACCTTGGGGGCTGCGCGCGCTGCGGCGGGGGGAATTGTTGCCTTGCAGCAGCAGGAAATTTCTGTGTATGCGTTGCAACATCTGCATGCAGCTCGAATGACTGCGGGCGTCTAGCGGCCAAAGCTGAAGTTCATGCAATTGAATCGATGCGGCGTGACTGAAGTCGGGACCTGATACAAGGCCAGAGGCCGGCTGCGCGTTATACGGCCCGCAAAAGACGCGCGGGCAGCATGATCAGGGCTGCGACCAGATCCAGTACGCCGTGGACGGCAATCCCGACAAGTCGAAATGGCAATAAAAGTATCCACACGATGGGATAGAGGATCAACGCAAACAGTGCCAGCGGCCAGCATAATATCAGCAGTATGCACCACAGCAGAAATTTCATCGCACAACCTCCGTTGCGAATATGGCGTAGTTTTCAGGGATCGGCCTTAGACGATACGCGAAGGCAAGCTCGAATCCCGGGCGCCTCGAACTATCAGGAACATACGCACATCGACGAAGGAAAGTTCCCGGGACAGAAACCCCTTCGCCTACAATAATAAGCACGATGCTGCTTGAAGGAATTTTCCCACCCATCACGACGCCGTTCTATCCCGACGGCAGCCTGTACCTGCGCAAATTGGAACACAACGTCGCACTCTACTCCCGAACGCAGCTGTCCGGAATGGTGGTGCTAGGCTCGACCGGTGAAGCCGTCATGCTAAGCACCGAAGAGCAGCGCGAAGTCCTGACTAACGCGATCACGGTCGCATCCGCAGACAAGGTGATGATCGCGGGCGTCGGTCAGGAAAGCGTTCTCCAGACCCTGGCCATGGCGGAGTTTGCCGGGTCGCTCCATTACGACGCGGTACTGGTCCGCACGCCACATTTCTATCGCAAACAACTCCATCGAACCGACAGCGCGCAACTTGAGATGCTAACGTACTTCCGCATGGTGGCAGACAGTTCTCCGCTGCCGGTGCTGCTCTATAACGTGCCATTCTTTACGGCGTACGACATGCCGGTGGAGTTGATCGCGGAGCTGGCGCAACATCCGAACATCATCGGGATAAAAGAATCGAGCGGGAATGTGGAGAACATCGCCGCCATCGTGAAGGCCACGCGATTTGTGAAGAGAACCGTGACGGTCACCCCGACATTCACCGCTGTCACAGAGCGGATGCTTGCGTCGAAGCCTTCCAACTCCGCAGCACGGTTTGTTACCGCCGATGCGTTGCAGCAGGGAAGCTCGGCGGTCGCGGTGGCTGCTCCTCCGGCGAGCCTGAAGACGCGTCAGAAAGAAGTTGGGTTTACGGTTTTGACGGGCGGCGCGAGCACCATGCATGACGCTTTTCGCGAAGGAGCCTCCGGCGCGATCGTGGCATTTGGCACATGTGCGCCGCAATGCTGCTGCGAGATTTTCATGGCATGGAAGGAAGGCGACGAAAAATTAGCCGCGGAGAAACAGGAACGCATTCGCGCCTCTTCCGGCATCGTTGGCGGACAATTGGGGGTCCCGGGACTGAAATTCGCCTGCGATTTGAATGGCTACTATGGGGGCCGCGCCCGCCTGCCGCTATTACCACTGACGTCCGACCAACAAGAGGAAGTCACGCGACTGATGGCAGATATTCGCTACTAGTGCGGTTCCGCGCGTCACTCAAATCCAGACCGGGTCACAGTCTGTGTTCGGTCGAGTGGCCACGGAACTTAATGCGGATCGTCCGGCCTGCCCTAGTGAATTTCTTTTCCGTGGGTTCCCGCAAAACGAACGGCTTCACCTGCCCCAGTCATGAAAGCCGAGGCAACCGAGCGTCCTTTGGCGCTGCCTGACCCGCCTGCGCCCGCCGAAGATGAGTTGGAAATGAGGATGACGGTCGCCTGGGCTGGCTTATGTGTTGTTCCTGTACCATCGGCACCTCTCTGTTGCAAGGTCGGTACGGGTTCTCCGGACGACAGCGTGTCAGGTTGACGCGGCACGCTCGGTGTTGCTGCTTCCAAGGAAGCCATCGACGGGTTCGCCGGTGCGGTAGCGGCAGTTGGAGTTGCAAAAGTTCCCAGGTCGCGTACGAGATTCTCTCGTTCCCGGCTGCGTATCAAAGATCTCCTTCGCGGCCGAATATTGGTTCGCGAGCTGATCGGGGATGGAGCGATTGGCTGCGCGGCTCGTCGGGCATAGGAAAGCGCGATGCCCAACAAGGGAGCTATGCACAAGAAGGCGACGAACAGCAGCATACCTATGCTGGTGCGTAACCCCAACAGCCATGTGGGCAGTTTTACAGTTTCTGCCAACACGGAGCGAACCCGAACTTTCAACTGGATCGAGGATCCCGCAAAATCCAGGTTCCAGGGAGTGGGATCTTGAGCGGCATGCAATCGCGCAAACCGAACCAGGCATTCCGCGTAGGTGGCACGCCGCTCAGGAGAATCGCGAACTACCGCCAGATCGCACGCCAGCTCACTCTCCAGTTCCATTTTGCGTATGGCGTACCAAATGGCAGGATGAAAAAACAGGAGCGCCTTGCAGAAACCAGCTACGTTATTGAAGAAGAAATCGCGTCGCGTCACATGCTGTAATTCGTGGCGGAAAATATCAGCCAGCTCGCTCTCATCCTGTTCCACGCAGAGGGGTGGCAACAGAACAACTGGATGCATCCATCCGAAGGTCGCAGGAGAATAGATACCCGATAGCACGAGCAATCGTATTTTTTCGGCTCCGGCATGGATTGCGATGGAACGAAACATGGTCTCAATGTGATCTGGAGCCTGATAGGCAAAGCGAAGCACCCAGCGCAGTCGCAATTGCTTTCGGATGCGCATCAGCAAGAAATTGCCAAGGGCGAGCAGGTACAGGCCTCCCACAATTCGTTCGATGATCAGCAGTGGATACGCCGACGATGCCGGTATCTGCCATCGCGCAACGGCTGCTGAGGAGGCGACCGTGTGAACTGGAAGGGGGAACTCAGAGGCTGCGTGAGGAATGAAACTGAAAATCAGTGCAAACCAGTAGCAGCCAGAAATTGCCAGGAAAGCAAACCAGACCAGAAACTTCCTGCGCGGAGACACGACAACCCTGCTGATTGCCCAACAAATGCAGAAGCCGAAGAAAGTCTTGAGCAGGAAACCTGCAAATGCCGCCACGATCGCAAGCTGAGTTTCTGGTTGCATCCTGCCTCTAACATTGCCGAATTGTTACCGCGCGTCGCACGACTCCGATGCACAAGAGTCACTACACGGTTCAAATATTCTGCCGGTGAGGAAGGCTCAGCTCCGGGCTCGTCCGTTAAAGTCGCTGTTTTTACGATACTCACGAATCTGGGCTTCCAACTCGTCCAGATCCGTTTCCTTTACCTTGGCAGCCTCCAGCAGATTGACAAAGAGTCCGGTAGGAGAGCCGCCGAAGTTTTGTGAAAGCAGACTCTGGATGGACATCTTGTCAATTGCTTTTCGTGAGATCAACGGCGTAAAGACGAAAACCCGACCCCTGTTTTCATGTGTGATAAAGCCCTTTTCTTCCATGATTCGCAGCAGGGTCTGGGTCGTTTTGTAGTTAGGGCGATTGCGAGGTGGATGCGCATTGACGACATCTTCGACCGTCCCTTCGCCGCTGTCCCAAAGGATTTGTAGCAGCCGGAGCTCGCTCGTGGTCGGCAGGTATTTCCCCCCGGATCCCTTTAATCGTTTGTTTATCATCTGCACCACCACACCTGTCGGTATCTCCAACTCCATTGTAATGACTGCCGCCCCCAATGGAAAGTGAATAGAACGAGCGGGTTCTCGCCTTGCTGAAGTTTGACTTCGAAGTCTTAATCATTTAAGACATAATCAGGCTCGAACATCGGAAAAAGCGAAAACCAGGATTCTGATGACAGCGCTTTCCAGCAGAACTGAAGCACTTCAATGGATCGGAGTTATCCATGGTGGACGATAAGGACATACCATTTTCGTATATCCTTTATGTTATTGGTGTGATTGTTATCGTCGGAATTCTTGTCGTCGGTGGATTTCTCCTTTGGATGCGCTAACACAGAAGCAAGTAGTGCGTCTTACATGATTAAGACCTCCAGTATGTGACCCGTCATAAGTATGAATCCAGCCCACCCCCACCCAACATCGCTTCGGCCAGGGTCTCAAATACGAAAACAATGAGTATTGAAAAAGGTTCAACCGACGTTCTGATCCTTGGCGGCGGCCCTGCTGGCCTGGCAGCAGCGATTGCTATCCGCCAGAAGGGCATCGATTGCCTTGTGGTGGAAGCCCTGGAGTCGGCAATCGACAAAGGCTGTGCTGAAGGACTGATGCCTGACGCGCTGGGTTCACTGCGCGAACTGGGTCTGAATATTACTGAGAAGCACGGCCATCGTTTCCGTGGGATCCGTTTCAATAATCTTCAACATCGTGTCCACGCAGACTTTCCCCATGGCGTTGGCATCGGCGTGCGTCGCACAAAATTGCACGGACTGATTGCCGACCGTGCTCGCGAAGCCGGGGTTGCCGTGTCGTGGAGCAGTCGTGCCAGATTGCTGGACAGCCGATCCGCCCTGATCAATGGAAAGAAAATGTCATTTCGCTATTTGGTGGGTGCCGACGGGCAGGCTTCGGGCGTCAGAAAGTGGGCGGGTTTGGGCGACGTCCACAGGGAAAGCATCCGATTCGGTTTTCGCCGCCACTACAATATTGCTCCGTGGAGTGAATACGTGGAGGTGCATTGGGGATCTCCCGGGCAGGTCTACGTCACTCCGATCGCCGCTGACAGCGTGTGTGTAGTGTTCATCACCAGAAATCCCAAACTGGCACAAGGCGATTTTCTGAAAGCCTTCCCCGCTGTCGCAGAAAAACTTCAAGGCGTCCCCACCATGTCGACACTTCGCGGCGGCATCTCCGCCAATCGGAAACTCCGTCGAGTTGCCAATCAGTTGGTGGCCCTGATTGGAGATGCTTCTGGATCTCCGGATGCCATCACGGGAGAAGGTCTCGCCGTATCGTTCCGTCAGGCGGCCTCATTGGCAAATGCGATCGAGCGGGGAAACCTGGAGCTTTATAACCGGGCGCATCAAAAAATCGGCAGGCTTCCGCATACCATGAGCTGGCTGATGCTTTCCATGGACCGCTGGCCGCAAATTCAGGGTCGCGCCATCAAGACTTTGTCGACTCACCCAGACTACTTTCAGCAATTACTCTCCGTGCATGTGGGCGCCCAGAGCCTGCAACGTTTTGCGATGTGCCAGGGAATTCGCGTTGGCTGGAGCTTTCTTGAAGCGAGCCTCTATTAACGGAGAAACAATGGAAACCATTTTCTGCAAGAAACCTGGTAGCAAAGCTATGGCCGCCTGCCTGCTGCTCGCTGCCTTTCTGATTTCGTCGCCCAGGTTAAGGGCAGCGACCAGCCCTCAAGATCCAATCACCGTGACATTCGATTCTGCGACAACGTCCATCCATTGGACGCTGCAAGCTGTCCTCCACACTGCCCAGGGTACATTTACGCTCGACAGCGGCGTCATTCATATGAATCCGGAAACGGAAACTGCAGACGGTCTGATTACCATCCAAGCCAAGAGCGGAGAAAGCGGGGATCGATCGCGAGATGAGAAAATGCAGAAGGATGTTCTGCAGAGCACAAAATACCCAGAGATCACTTTTCGCCCTACCCATGTGTCTGGCAACTTCGATTTCAGTAAGGACCAGTGGCTGACGGTGGACGGAATTTTTCATCTTCATGGTGCCGATCATCCGCTGCAGCTCCATGTTCACGTGATGCCGGAGATCGATAATACGCTTCGCGCTACTACGCAATTTAGTATTCCGTACGTCCAGTGGGGACTGAAAGACCCCAGCACTTTTGTTCTGCGCGTTGGAAAGACGGTTGCTGTCGATGTCGAGAGTCGAGCCACTGTGAAACCATGAGCCTGCCGGACGTCGGCGTCAAGGGGCGTCAAAGATGGGTATGCTTGACGGGAGCGACAGATCCTCAAACCCAGTATGAACGACATTCTCGCAGCCCTGCGTTCTGTACTGTTTCTGTTGCTGATCGTGACTGTTCCCGGGCTTCCAGCCCAGAAGACAACTGTTCAAATCTCTGCAGGCACTCCCTTACCCGTGCAGTTGGAGAGGCACGTTCCCTTGAAAAAGGGAGAGGCTCTCGCCTGCCGCCTGGTGTATCCGGTATACGCAAAAAGCAAAGTGGCCATCCCAGCGGGCAGTATGGTTCGAGGTACCGTGCTGGAGCTCACCCCAGACCACAGTCGACGGATCCACGGCCGCTTCTGGGGAGATTTCACTCCGTTCTATATCCCAGTTGTACATTTTGATGAATTGGTTCTTCCCGGCGGCGAAGTCCAGAAAATCGTCAGCAGCGATGCCACCGATGGGGCCCCGGTGCTGCACCTTTCCACCCCTGCTGCCGGCAAATCACACTCGTTTATTTCTCAACAAATCGGTCAGGCGAAACAACAGGCCAAAAACGCGGCCGCGTTCGTCACCTCTCCAGGACGCAAGGATCGCCTGGTTCAGTTGCTGTACCATCAGCTTCCGTATCATCCGCAGAGAATCGAATCCGCAACGCTGTGGACAGTGACGCTGGCGGAGCCTTTGACCCTGGTGCAAGATGAAGCTCCCGCGCAGCCACAGAAGAATCCCGCGGTAGCGGCTGCTGTCCCGCCAAAAGGCGCGCCGAGTTCGCCCGTCCCTGCCAAGACGACTGCGCAAAGCAAGGCGACATGGCATTTGAGCGCATATCTGGACCAAACCATAAGCTCCGCGACAGCGAAAAAAGGGGACTTATTTCAAGCCGCGGTTGCGGCGCCCATCTTCAAGCCGGACCACAGCATCGAAATACCGGAGGGGTCGGTGTTGGTAGGCACGATTACGCAATCGAAGCCCGCCCGATCTTTCGGAAGGGCAGGGAAGTTGCGCTTCGATTTCAAGGAATTGCGATTGCCCGGC
>JAJYBW010000117.1 GCA_021778815.1 Acidobacteriota bacterium
TTCGATCCTAGCTTACAGTCGCTGCTGACAGACGCCTAGGAACAGCCGCTTGTGCTGCCGCATTCCACGCATTTGTAACAGCTACCGTTACGAACCATGATGGCGCCGCAAGTGTGACACGTGGGGGCGTCTCCCATATCGACAAATCCGCGCATGGCATCTGCAGCATGAACCAGACCGCGATCTTCCATATGCAGACTGGTTTGGGTTTGCCCGTGGCTGGCATGCATCTCCGGCAGAATTCCGCCCTGCGGTGCCGTGGTTGCGCCCATTCCGCGGGCAGGCTGATGCTGCTCTGGAACGAAGGCCTTTTCCATTTCCGCAGCCGCCGCCTGTGCAGCCAGACCAGCGAATAGCGGCAACTGAGTTCCAGACAGGAAGCGCAACTGCAGCCAGCGGAAAATGTAATCCATAATGGACTTGGCAAATCCGATCTCCTCATTGCCCGTCCAGCCTGAAGGCTCAAAGCGCAAGTGCGAAAACTTCTCGCAGAGTACCTTGAGCGGCACGCCATGTTGCAGCGATAGGGAAATCGCGGTGGCGAAAGCGTCCATCAATCCGCTTACAGTCGAGCCTTCCTTCGCCATCTTGATGAAGATTTCTCCGGGCTGACCATTCGGATACAGGCCGACAGTGATGTAGCCTTCGTGTCCAGCGATGGAGAACTTGTGCGTCAACGACGGCCGTTCTTCCGGTAGCCGATGGCGAACCGTGCGCGGCGGCGCGTTCGGGTCCTGCTGCGTCAACACAACACCGGAAATATTCTGCATGGTGGCGCGCGCCAGCGTTTCCAGGCTGGATGCAGGCAGTTGTACTCTCTCCGTCGAATGGGCGGCGAGTTGTGCTACCAACGGCTCAATAGCAGCATTGTCCATCGGCAGAGTAACGATGGTTTGCAGCAATTTTTCCGCCACCGCATCCAGTGCAGAATTTCCTCCACTGGCTACCGAATCGGTCACATTCAGCGGCTGCGTGCCCTTGGAGCCATCGCGATAGACCGCGACTGCCTTAAGTCCTTTGCGCCAGGACTCTATGTAGGCTTCCGCAATATCCTCCACACTGGCATTATTGGGCAGGTTCACCGTTTTCGAAATGGCGCCGGAAATAAACGGCTGAGTCGCGGCCATCATGCGGACGTGGCCCATGTAATGAATGCTGCGCGTGCCTTTCGATGCCTTGAAGCTGCAGTCGAAGACCGGCAGATGCTCCGGCTTCAATCCCGGCGCGCCTTCAATGGTTCCGGTCGCATCAATATAGCTGACAATGGCATCGACATCATCGTTGCTATATCCCAGCTTGAACAGCGCTGCGGGAACGGTGTTGTTCACAATTTTGATCATGCCGCCGCCAACCAGCTTTTTGTATTTGACCAGCGCCAGATCCGGCTCTACTCCGGTCGTGTCGCAGTCCATCATGAAGCCGATGGTTCCAGTCGGAGCCAGCACGGTGACCTGCGAATTGCGATAGCCGAATTTTTCACCATGGGCCAGCGCCTTATCCCAACAATCGCGGCTGGCGTCGATCAGCTCATCCAACTGCGGCACACTGAAAGGATCCGAACCATTGTGCGACCGGCCGATCTTGTTCACTTCCGCGCGATGCATCCGGATGACGTCCAGAAACGGCTCGCGGTTCACATAGAAACCCGGGCAAGCCCCTCCCTGGCGTTCAATCGACTGTGTCAATGGGGTGGCCGCCGCAAGGGAAGCGCATTGCTCTGCGACCTTCGAAGACTGCAGATATGCCTGTCCGCACATGATCGCTGTGAGGCAGGCGGCGAAGTCGCGTCCCGCATCGGAATCGTACGGCAGACCGAAGGCCATCAACAGCGCGCCCAGATTGGCGTATCCCAGGCCCAGCGGGCGATAGTCGTGGGAGTTGCGTCCGATCGCTTCTGTGGGATAGCCGGAGCTGTCCACCAGGATATCCATGGCCGTAATCAGAATATCGACCGCGTGGCGATAAGCTGTAATGTCAAATGTGCCTGCAGGAGTTACAAATTTCATCAAATTGAAACTGGCAAGATTACATGCCGAATCATCCAGGAACATGTACTCCGAGCATGGGTTAGAAGCGTTGATCCGGTCTGTGTTTTTCGACGTGTGCCACTTATTAATCGTGGTGTCATATTGCATTCCAGGATCGCCGCAATGCCACGTATTCTCGGCGATCTTATGCATCAGGTCGCGAGCCTTATATTTGTTGAATGGAGCGCCGTCCTTGACCGAGCGGGTCGAGAACTCGTCATCATTAATCACAGCGCGCATAAATTCATCGTTGACGCGCACGGAATTGTTGGCGTTCTGAAAGAAGATGGACGTGAAGGCTTCGGAGTCCGGGCCCGATCCATCGTAACCGGCACGCATCAGCGTCCAGGCCTTGGCTTCCTCTTTCGACTTGCACTCGATGAAGTCGACGATATCCGGATGATCAATATTCAGGATGACCATCTTGGCTGCCCTGCGAGTCTTGCCGCCCGACTTGATCACACCGGCAAAGGCATCAAATCCGCGCATAAAGCTCAAGGGACCGCTGGCCACGCCCCCACCGGACAGGTTCTCCGTGGATCCGCGAATGGTGGACAAATTGGTTCCTGTTCCCGAACCCCACTTGAACAACATGCCTTCGGTCTTGGCTAATGTCAGGATCGAGTCCAGCGAGTCCTTCACGGAATTGATGAAGCAGGCCGAACACTGCGGATTGCGATAGCCCGTGGCGGAAAACTCAACCGCGCAGGTGTGTGGATTCCAGTGCCAGTTCTGCGCCTGAGAATCCGGCTCCAGCCGATCACAGCCCACGTTGAACCAAACGGGCGAGTTGAAGGCCACCTTCTGATGCAACAACATGTGCGCCAACTCATCATGGAAAATGACGGCGTCTTCGGGAGTGCGGAAATAGCCGCCAGCAATACCCCAGTCACGAATTGTCTCGGCGACGCGAGAAATCAGCTGACGAACGCCAGTTTCGCGCTGCGGAGTGCCGGTCTGGCCGTGCAGATACTTGCTGGCAACGATGTTGGTCGCGGTCATCGACCAGTCTGCGGGAACCTCCACGTCCTTCTGCTCGAAAATGCTGTTTCCTTTGGAGTCCACGATGGAGGCCGTGCGGAATTCCCACTGAATTTCGTCGTAAGGCGAAACATCCGGACGACTGAAAAAACGCTTACATTGCAGGCCAGTCCCGGTTCCAGCTGAACTGGATCCACTTCTGGGAATCGGGGCGGTTTCAACAGCCTTGGTGGCTGCAATGGGCGTCTGCGTCTTGGTTGTTTCGGCCATGTTGGCATCTCCTGGTTCTAAATTCTGTGCTGGTTTCGGCCTCTCCGGAATAGGATGCCGAACCCGCATTTTTCTGTCCCAAGCCTTCTTCTGGCTCCGCTGTTCAAGTGTTACGGGATCAATCCTGACTCTTACGGCGTGCATTCCGGAAAGACAAATTTCTGCATACTGGACCGATGCGCAATCCTCAATCGATCCTTTTTTGGGCTTGGTGGCAATATCGAGGTCGTCATTCCGCCAAAAGCCCGTAGAGGGAAAGTACCGCTGTCAGTAGCGTCTGTCAAGCCAATACCGCTACTAATTGTGTTACCTTTGTATTCCGTTGCAAAATAACTACTTGAAGGGTCCTGACTTTCGGGCTCGCGAGCATTGAACGCCGTCGAGGCTCGAGTCGTCGAGGAGGGGGATTCACCAGACGGTTCAGTGTAGGATTCCCAGTCGACCGGGGCAAGGCGCAGGATTGGTGCAGATTTGGGAGTTGGCTGTGGAAGCGTGGATAAACGGGGACGGAATTGCGACGTAGCAAGGCTGTCGTTCAGCCGGAAGACTTCGGCTTCCGGGTCAACTGCGGAAGCGTTTCGTTATTTTCTGAATATTCGGATCAGCGCATCCAAGCGCCTTCATTACTAGGCTTGACGGAGCCCCTTTTGTAGAAACCTACCCAACATTCCTGGGCTGCAGGATGGTGTTTCTGCAGCCACGCGCGGAACTTGGCAGGTGATGGGCAGTAGGTCGGATCCATCGGCGAGTAGCTTTGTCGTCCTAAGATGACGGCCCCCTATCTGGTTGATAGGGATAGATTTGGGCTGAGACAATAATCAGTTGGCGCGGCTCACCGGCTTTTTCTGCCTGGGTTTCACATTTTTTGCCGGCGCGACTTCCAATCTGTGAGAGCTCTGCAACTCCATCCAGTGGTCCAGCAAAGACCGCTTGAAGCGCCAGCGGTTGCCCAGCTTGAACGCGGGAATCAGGCTTTCCGAAGCGTACTTGTACAGGCTGTCAAAACTGATCCCAAGATAGTCCGCGGCCTGGCGTATATCCATCACCTCGCGAGCCTCCCGCGCAGGCGCGGAGGCCGGAGAAAGGCTCAATGCGGCCCTGCGCTGGTTGGCTCGGTGACCGTTGCCCGACACTGCCGAAGAGCCGGAAGGTGAGATTTTCTTGCGAACAGAACCTGCCATATGCTCTCCAAAATCCATGATTCGCCGGCCGCAATGCCAGCTTGGGACTTTGGTTATAGACCGTTTTCCTACGGAATTCAACCCATTTCTTCGGGTGTCTGCCCGGTGAGATAGCAATAAAATCTTCGCTTTTGGCGATCAGCGGTCAGGATGCACAACTGGATGGGGCGAGTTTCCAATCTCCCGCTGCTTATTGGGCGTTGCGGCGTTGATTCCCCGCGCCGCCAAGACGCGCCGGGAAATCATGGGTGGGTGGCGTCCCGAAGGGAGCCTTCGCAAAAAAAGACGACCACCCTTTGCAGGTTGGCCGTCTCTCTACCCCATAAATGCTGAATGTGAACTACTTCTTGATGACCGCCTGCAGGTCTGTCGCCAATGCCAGCAGGTCATCGCTGACCGTACGATTTTTTGCGATGGCGTCTGCCAGCGGAATATCCGTGATCTGGGTCCCGCGCAGCACAACAAGGCGACCAAACTTGCCCTTGTGCACCAGATCGATCGCAGCCGAACCGTAGCGGGTGGCGAGCATGCGATCGAATGCCGTCGGAGTTCCGCCGCGCTGCGTGTGGCCCAGGTTAACGGCCCGGGTCTCGAAGCCGGTACGCTTCTCGATCTCGTCAGCGACATACTGGCCGATGCCGAGCAGACGCGCATGACCGAATTCATCTACCACTGTGCCGTGCGTGGCCAGTGCGCCTGTAGCCGGCATTTTGGCGCCTTCCGCAACTACAACAATACTGAAGAACTTTCCGCGCGTGCGACGCTCTTTGATCACCGCGATCACCGCGTCCAGGTCGATCGGCTTTTCCGGCACCAAAATGGCGTCCGCACCACCGGCGATACCGCTATAAAGCGCGATCCAGCCGGCATCGCGGCCCATCACTTCGCAAACAATGACGCGGCTGTGCGCTTCTGCTGTGGAGTGCAACCGATCGACCGCCTCTGTAGCAATGCTGACCGCAGTATCGAAACCGAAGCAGACATCTGTGCCGCTCAGATCGTTATCAATCGTCTTAGGCACACCAACGCACGGCACACCTTTCTCAATCAAAGCATTGGCTACTCCCTGAGTATCGTCGCCACCAATGGTGATCAGCGCATCCAACTTGTTGCGCTGAATCGTCGCGATGCATTGCTCAATGCCACCCGGCTTCTTCCGGACGTTCGTACGGGAAGTACGCAGGATGGTTCCTCCCAGTTGCAGAATGCCGGACACGCTCTCGATGGTCAGCGGCATGGTCTTGTCTTCCAGAACCCCCCGCCAGCCTTCCAGGAAGCCAATAAACTCATCGCCGTAATGAAAAATGCCTTTGCGCACGGCTGCGCGAATCACAGCGTTCAGGCCGGGACAATCCCCGCCACCCGTCAGAATTCCAACCCGCATGATGCTTTTCTCCTTGAACACGATTTCAATGGGTAATCGGTTGATATCCTTTGATTGTACGTCGGGGATGGCGGTGAGGAATGTGAGGCAGGACACCTGAAACAGTAGACCTTGACATTACCGGGGTAATGAAACGTCTTCATGGTAGAAGTGATCGATCTCCTCTGCATACCTCTGTACCACCACTGAGCGCTTCAGCTTCATGCTGGGCGTCATTTCACCGGAATCGATTGTCCACTCCTCGGCCACGACATAGACGCGCTTCAGGGTTTCGAAACTTGCCAGCGACGCGTTTACCCGCGCGACAATTTGGTGATACAGAGCCACTACTTCTGGATGTGCAACCAGTTGCTGGCGATTCTCGGCGGCAATCCCCATCTCCTTCGCCCACGATTCAAGCACGGGAAAATTGGGAGAAATGATGACCGACGCAAATTTCTTCTTGTCGCCGACGACCGCAGCGTTGCCGACCAGAGCATCCGCCTTCAATTGATTTTCAATCGGCTGGGGCGCGATTAACTTGCCGCCGGAAGTCTTCAGCAGATCTTTTTTGCGATCCGTAATGTAGAGAAAACCGTCGTCATCGAAGCGGGCCACGTCGCCGGTCAGAAACCAGCCATCCGCGTCGAAGCATTCGGCGGTTGCCTCCGGCTTTTTCCAATAGCCTTGAAACACTGAAGGACCACGCAATAGCAACTCACCATCCGCAGCCAGTTTGGCCTGGACGTTCGGCAGCAGCTTTCCCACGCTTCCCATGCGACACGGCAAATGGGTATTGAGCGCGACCACAGGAGAGGTCTCAGTGAGCCCGTAACCCTCCTGGATGCGAATGCCGGCATCCAGAAACCATCCGGCAGTTTCGAGGCCGAGCGGGGCGCCTCCAGAGACAAATGTGCCCACGCGGCCTCCAAATCCCTGCTGAATCTTCCGGAATACCAGCCGATTCGCCAACTTCCAGGATGCCTTTCGCGGTGCCTTTCCGGCGAGCAGTGCAGCTCGATTCTTGCCGCCGCGACGCAACGACCAGTTCAGGATGGTCGAGGCCACACGCGAATCGTGGGCGCGGCGCATCACTTCCTGGCGAACTTTCTCGTAGACACGCGGCACTCCGACAAAAATCGTCGGTCGCACTTCTCCCATAGCCTGCTTCAGCAAATCGAAGGGGGAGCAATACGCGATGGTTGCGCCATGGCAGAGCAGCGCATAGTCGACATGCCGGGCGGTGATGTGGGACAGCGGCAGATACGAAATGCAGAGATCCTGGCGCCCCCACTGAAAGGCTGCAGTGGAAAAATTCAGGTTGGAGGCAATGTTGCCATGGGTCAGCATGACCCCTTTCGCCTCCCCGGTCGTGCCGGAGGTGTACATGATGGTCGCCAGATCTTCAGGTTGGACATCGTAGGCGCGCCGATCGAAATTGCTGTCGCGCTCGAAATTTCCGCCGGTCGCTTTGGGATCGGGCATCGAATCGCCAAACCATACCGCTTGTGTCACGGCGGAAGCATGATCCATGATCACAATGCGTTCAATTTGAGTCAGATGTCGGAGAGCGGCAACTTTTTCGTACTGCTGCGCCGTTGAAACAACGACAATACGCGCTCCGGAGTCGGCCAGAATTGTGGCCACCTGCTGCGCCGTCAAGCTGGGGTACAGCGGCACATCCACTGCACCGAGCGCCATCACAGCAAAGTCTGTGACAGCCCATTCCCAACGGTTTTCCGCCAGCAGCGCGACCCGGTCGCCTTTTACGATGCCCCAGGCGGACAACGCGGCTGCAAACGCTAAGACTCGCTGATACAGTTCACGCCCGGTGATGGGCTGCCATTTCCCGGCAGCGTCGCGCCACTGCATCACCCGCTCGTCGCCAGCGCTGCAGGCGCGAAAGAAGACGTCGTTCAGCGTTTTCAGGTCGAATGTCATTGTCGCCTTCTCATGCCATGCCGAGCGCCCGCACACGCCACAATGCCCGAGGCAACCCCCGTTATATCAGACTTAATGTATTGGGCTTTTGGGGATTAGCACAAGGTACGCGAACTTCCGGCAGGGCCAGTTCCGGGTAGCCCGTAATACGGGAGCCCAAGATCACTTCCCACAAGCCGACTCTCGTTACCGATCCAGAGCGTTGGTAACGGGCCCTACAATGTGATCATGAAAAATACTACGGAAACCTCCTGTTTCGAATGGATTAGGACAGGGAGACAGCAGATCCCACCTGCTAACTCTCCGGGCGGTGTGCCTTTGGCTTGCGTCCTGCCATTGAAGTTTGAGCGTTACGCGAAGATCCTGCATCGACTCAGCGTTTCTGAGGACAGGATCGATCCATCGCTCACCCGCGAAGAGCTTGCCATCTTAGAGATCCCTGACTGCATATTGATCAAGCAGCTTGTCGCCTCGAAGCCAAAGGGCACAAGAATCTTCTGGAGCGAGGCCGCACAACATTTGGAGGTTCCCTACTCTCAGGAGATAACGCCCGAGTGGTTTTCCAGATCGCTCGCTCCGAATCCTCAGTGCTGGCCACGCTTTATCGATGGGCCAGCGGACGGTGTTCTCGATAAGGAAGAATCTTCCGAACTCGCTTCGATTCTGGCTAAAAACACTACACAGTCTGCGTGTAATTTCAGGCATCCCGAGATTCCATTCATAGGAACGGACCAAACGATACTTTTTGAGGGTTCGCTGGAAGAGGTCCCTGAGTTCTTCGCAGATTTCCAGTTCGGACCTGAGTATTGGTGGCCCCACGATCATCAATGGTGTGTCTGTTCGGACTATGACCTTACGTTCACCATCGTAGGCGGATCATCGCAACTCATCACAGCGCTTCTAAGAAGCGAAGTGCTCGAATGCATTGAGATTAGCTCAGAGATTCGAGTCGATGATTTAGCACCGATGCCCGCCAGGCCCGAGTAGGCGAGACTAGTCGTTGTCAACGCCGTTCTCGTCATCACTTCTGCTTCGTCAGCTACCGGGAATTCTCACACTCCGAACCTCTTCTTACATCTTGCATATTTATGCACAGGTTTGTATTGTTATACACTTAGAGAAGCCGCGCTTTGCGTGGAAATCGACCATGAAGAACGAACGTCACAATGCGATTCGTCAGTTGCTGAGCGAAGGCCCTGTCGTCAGTCAGGACCAGTTGCGCCGTAAGCTGATGCGGCGGGGATTCGATGTGACTCAGGCCACGCTGTCACGCGATATCCATGAGCTGCGTCTATATAAAGGACCGAATGGTTATGCGGTGCCCAACGGTTCCGCCGGCAATGACGATCTGCCTTC
>JAJYBW010000118.1 GCA_021778815.1 Acidobacteriota bacterium
GGTTGTATCGCTGTAGACTTGGCCCGCCCCGCCGCTCGCCAGTAATACTCCGCTGCCCAGGAACGTCAGCGGCTGGTTGTGTTCATCCAACGCCTCCACCCCAACCACTCTGCCATCGCGAATCACGAGGTCGCGCATTGTCACTCGCTCGTGCAGATGGATGCGCGGCTCCTTCGCAACCCGTTCCAGCAGAGCACGGCCGATTTCCCTTCCAGTTGCGTCGCCGTTGGCGTGCAGAATTCGCGGAAGACTGTGCGCACCCTCGCGGGTCCGCATTAGTTCTCCCTGGCCATTTCTTTCCCGATCGAAATGGGTGCCCCAGGCAAGCAACTCTTCAATGCGAGCCGGCCCCTCTTCCACTAGCAGCCGCGCCGCCTTTTCGAAAACCAGGCCATCGCCCGCCTGGATCGTATCCTGACCGTGCAGTTGCACGTCCTCGGTGCCGCCCATGGCCACCGCGATTCCGCCTTGCGCGTAATGGGTATTGGATTCCGACGCGCCTTCTTTGGTGATCAGCGTAACGTCGGCAACTTTCGCCAGCGTCAGCGCCGCGCGGAGCCCCGTGATTCCACCACCAACGACCGTCCAGCCGCGCAAACTATGCGTCTCCACGATTGTGAGGATAGCATGCAGCGAACCATCCATTCGCGCCGCCTTCCACCCGCGTTTCGAGCTGCCCCGCCGCATGCGATAGGATTAGAAAATCAGCGTGTCGACAATTCTGGTCAAAACCGCAACGGTGAATTATCCCGTATACGTGCAGCCTCGGCTGCTGGAAACGCTCGCGTCTCACTTGCGCCAGGTGGTCGGGGAGCAGCGCTCCATTTACGTTGTCACTTCTCCGGAGATTTGGTCGCGCTGGGGACACTTGTTTCAAGGATCATTTGCCGCACGAAAAGTTGAAATCGTGCCTCTGTTCGTGCCTGCCGGAGAACGATTCAAGCAACTGAAAACCGTCGAACATCTGGCTGAGAAGATGGTTTTGGCGGGGGCCAAGCGAGATGCCCTTCTGATCGCATTCGGCGGCGGCGTAATCGGTGACATGACAGGTTTTCTCGCGGCCATGTATATGCGAGGAATCCGCTATGCGCAGGTGCCCACCACGTATCTTTCGCAGATCGACTCCTCCATTGGCGGCAAAACCGGAGTCAACCTTCGCGTCGGCAAAAATCTTGTCGGAAGTTTTCATCCCCCCATTGCCGTCTTCATCGACCCGGTTATTTTGACGACACTTCCACCCAAAGAACTACGTTCCGGCGCCGTCGAAAGCGTCAAGGCCGCCGTCCTCGGCGACGCACGCTTCTTTGCGTGGCTGGAGCAGAACATGACCAGCCTGTTGGCTGGCGATCAGGAAGACATCACTCGTGCCATTGAAACTTCTGTGCGCATCAAGGCAGAGATTGTCAGTGCCGACGAACGCGAATCCGGCGAGCGGATGCTGTTGAATCTTGGCCATACCGTAGGTCACGCCATTGAAGCAGCCACTCGCTATCGAACCCTGCTGCACGGCGAAGCGATTGCATGGGGGATGATCGCAGCGCTGCATCTTTCCGTCGCGCGCTCGGCCTTGTCGCCGGCCGAAGCCAAACGCATCGAAGAGCTGACGTTTCGCCTGGGTCCGTTTCCTCGATTCCGCGCCACGGCAAAGGTTCTGCTCGATCGCACCGCAGGCGACAAAAAACATCTTCAGACGGCGCAGCGTTTCGTTCTGCCGGTGGCGATCGGCAAGGCCGTGGTGGTAGAAGACGTCACCCAGCAGGAGTTGCTGGCGGCCATCCATTCCATGTTGCGGACCATGAAAGAACGCGGCGTATGACTGGCTTCGCAAGCGGCGCAGAACCAACCGGACCCGCCGCCAAGCCGGGATCCACTCGTGATGAGCAAAGCGTCAGCCACGCTGTGCAATCCATGTTCAACGGTATTGCGCCGCGCTATGATCTTCTGAATCATGTCTTGTCCGCCAATGTGGATCGCATTTGGTGGCGTCGCACGGCTCGCGCCTTCGCACCTGTTTTGGGAAATCCGGATTCGGCGGTCTTAGATATGTGCTGCGGTACGGGGGACATGACCCTGGCTCTGCTACGGCAGCGAACTGTCAACGGCAAGCCGGTGGTCGCGCTAGACTTTTCCCACCAGATGCTGGAACGCGCCAAAGAAAAGTTCGCCTCGCCGGAATTCTCCGCCTTCGGCGTGATTACCGTGGAAGCCGACGCGCTCCACATGCCTCTGCCGGACAATTCCATCGACCTGATCACCACTGCGTTCGGGTTTCGCAACCTGGCCAACTACGAAGCCGGACTCCGCGAAATGGCTCGCGTTCTCCGTCCCGGCGCCCAGGTGGGTATCCTGGATTTCAACGAGCCCGGCGGGTTCTTCGGAAAAATCTACAATCTTTACTTCCGTCACATTCTTCCCCGCATCGGAAAAACTCTTTCCGGCGCGTCCGCACCCTACGAATATTTACCGCACTCCGTCCATCGCTTCCCCAAGCCGGACGAGATGCTGGCAATGATGCAAACGTGCGGTTTTGTGCAAGCAACATGGATACCCTACACCTTTGGCATTGCGGGCCTGTACCGCGCTGTGAAAGCATGAACCTTCCCCACGCCCATGCCGCTTCTTGCAGGCTGTGGAGAATGACAGGTCAAAATGGCGCGTCCCGTTTCCATCTCAAGTCGCAGGACGTTTAACGCTTCAATCAAGCTGCGCACCGCCTCTGTCTCTGTCGTGGCCGCCGCCGTCATGACGTTTCTTAAGTTATGGACGGGCTTGCAAAGCGGAAGCATCGGCATGTTGTCGGAGGCGGCGCATTCCGGTCTCGACCTGGTTGCCTCTCTTATCATCCTCGCGTCGATCACCATCTCCGACCGGCCCGCGGATGAAGGTCACGCCTACGGTCACGGCAAGATGGAAAATCTGGCCGCGTTTACCGAGACGCTGTTCATGCTCGCCTCTGTGATTTGGATTCTCGGTGAGGCCCTGGAACGGATCCTGGGTGACGCGCCCCCGCTGCATCTTTCCATCTGGCCATTTGCGGTACTGCTGTTGTCGATGGCCGTGGATTTTGTCCGCTCGCGCGCTCTGGGCCGCGTCGCTCGGCAAACAAAGAGTCAGGCGCTCGAAGCTGACGCGCTCCACTTCAGCATGGATATCTGGTCCAGCCTCGCCGTCATCGGCGGCTTGCTTGCTGGTGCGGCATCGCAACACTGGCATCTCCACTGGCTGCGCTTTGGCGACCCGCTGGCTGCGGTGGTGGTGTCGATTATTATTCTTAAGGTCTGCTGGCGCCTGGCCCGCCAGACCGTCGATATTCTTACCGACGCTGCTCCGCTCGCCACTCGCCGACGCGTTACGGAATCCTTGCGGCAGCTGCCCGACAGCATCGGAGTGGAAAGTCTCCGCCTTCGCCTCGCTGGAAACCATTACTTCGCCGACCTGACTGTCGGCATGCCGCGGAACCTGAGTTTTCAGCGAACCGAACAAATGAAGGAGCAGGTCTCCGATGCGGTCCGACTCATCCTTCCAGAGGCCGATGTCGTCGTGAACGTGGTTCCTCGCATCGGCCGTTCGGAAAGCATCTTTGACCGGGTACGAGCGGTCGCGGCACGCCATAATCTTTCAGTCCACGACCTAAGCGTTCAGCATTACGATGGCAAACTACACCTGGAACAACATCTGGAGGTCCCTGAGTCTCTGAGCCTGCGCGACGCCCACACCCTGGTGACCCGCATCGAAGGCGAAACTTGCGCCGACGTTCCAGAAATCGACTCCATCCTGACCCATATAGAAAGCGAACGCGGCACCATTGAAACCGAAGCGCGACGCAGCGAAGATGCCGCGCTTGAAGATGAACTGCGTCGCCTCGCCAGTGAGTTTCCAGATATTCTGGATGTACACGCGGTCGTGGTATCCAAGGCCGGTGAACGTATGCAGATTTCCTGCCATTGCACTTTGCCCGACGACCGCAGCATGGCCGATGTTCACGCCTTGATTACTGCGCTGGAGGATCGAGTCAAGTCGGAGATGCCCCAGATCGCGCGCGTCTTTATTCATCCCGAGCCAGCCACCGACAACCAACGCTAAAGTTCTCCACACGCAAAGGAGTTGCAAACGTGCAAGCCAGTGCAACATGGAAAAAAGAAATGATTTTCGATTCGCTCTCGCACAGCGGTCACACTGTTGTGTTCGACGGCGATTCAACCCACACTCAGGGACCCAGCCCCATGGAAACCGTGTTGATGGGCCTGTGCGGCTGCACCGCGATCGATGTCATTTCAATTTTGAAGAAGAAACGGGAACCCTTCAATGGACTCACGGTTTCCGCAGTCGCCGACCAGGCACCTGAGCCGCCGAAGGTTTTTACCCATGTCAAATTGACCTATCGAGTTAGCGGCACTGTCTCCCGCAAAGCCATGGAAGATGCCGTCCATCTCTCAGAAACAAAATACTGCTCTGTGGCAGCAATGTTATCCAAGACCGCCAAGATAGAATTTTCGATTGAATACGCAGACTAAAGAAACACCAGGCGACCCTTCATGTTGCAAATCTTTCGCGCCTTATCGGCTGTCCTTTTGCTGGTGACGATCGCGTTGGTGTCCGCTTTAATCACCATGCGATTAGCGATTCACGGGGCTGAGGTTCAGGTGCCGGCGTTGCGCGGCAGGACCGTGCCGCAGGCTGTCTCCGACCTTCGCGCCAAAGGCCTCCAGGCGGGCATCGACGGCCATTACTACAGCGCCACACAACCTGTCGGAATCATCCTGACACAAAGCCCCGTGCCCGGAACCCTGGTACGCAAATCGTGGCGGGTGCGAATGACGGTGAGCCTGGGACCGCAAAAAGTTGCCATTCCTTCTGTTAACGGAATGAATGAAACTATGGCCACGATCACCATTCGTCGAACTGGCCTGCAGGTGGGTGCGGTAGTGGGGCTGCCCTATCCCTACGCGCCGGAAAACACCGTCATCGCCCAAACGCCCACAGGCAATGCAACAGATGTCGAAGGCCCCCGCGTCAGCCTGTTGACGGCGGATCCGGCCCAGCCGCCAGAGAACGCCAGCGTCATGCCGGACTTGATCGGCGAAAACTTCACTCAGGCAGCACTGGCGGTCATCCATGCGGGCTTCAAGCTGGCACCTTTGCAGAACGCACCGGCTGAACCTTCACCTTCAGCGTCGCCAGGCCCGATCCCCGTTTCTCCGACGATTTCGCAGCCAGTTGCACAGGCACCGCCGACCCTTGCGGCGGCGGCCCCTCCCGGCGCCGTCATTGCGCAGGTTCCGGCAGCGGGAACACGCATTCCGGCCGGTTCGACTATTCAGCTCACCGTCCAACCGTGAAACGGAAATGTAGAAGAGCGCTACTACTGGCGCTCAATCAGCGCCGCAAAGAATCCGTCGCAAGGATGCAGTCCGGGAAGCGTCCGCAGATATCCATCGCGAAATCCAGTGGCCCGCAACTCTTCCACCGCCTCGCCTCGAACGATTCCTTTCCGTTCCAGCCAATCAAATTCATCGCGCAAATCCAGCTGTTTCCAGGAACCACTGGTTTTCGACGCCAAGCACGCCTCCACCACCGCGGAATTCTCTTCCGGCTCCATCGAGCAAGTGGAATAGAGGAGCCTTCCACCCGGAGCCAGCAAGCGCAAGCCCGCCGACAAAATCTCTCGCTGTCGCTCCGCCTGCCGTGCCAACTCCTCCGGTTGCAGACGATGACGAATCTCCGGGTTTCGCGCCAGCGTGCCCGTTCCGGTACATGGAACGTCACACAAAATTCTGTCGAATGGGCCCACTCCGGTCAGCTTGGCTGCGTCCGCCACCCGTAGTTCCACGTGGTCCAGATTCATCGTCGCGCTCAGACGCCGCCGCATCGTTTCCAGTCGCGCTGGATGAAGATCGCAGGCCAGTATTTCTGCCTGAGGATTGTTCTGCAGTAGAACCGCTGTCTTCCCTCCCGGCGCCGCACACGCATCGAGGATTCGCGCTCCGTGACCCAATAATTCCGCCACCAGCTGCGAACCCTCATCCTGCAGCTGTGCATGCGCTGTCGCTTCCAGCGGAACCTTGACCGCCTTCGCTTCCCCATCCACGATCCTTCGCGCCTTGGCTAAGAAAGCGCCGGGCTGGAGGAGCATTCCTTGCGAACCAAGCGCCTCATCGGCGTCGTCCTTCAGCAGCCGCACTGCGGTCTCCGCTTCACTCTGACCCTGTTCGCAGATGCGCCGACAGGCCTCTGCACCATAGAACTTCTTCCATCGCGCGACCATCCATTGCGGGTATGCTTGCTCGGCATCGAAAGCCCGCGTCTTCGGCAGTGCGGCCACTTTACGCAACACAGCATTCACCAAGCCAGCTTGCCGAGCGCCCTCCGAATGCTTGCACCACTCGACCGACTCGAAGAGGGCCGCATGCGTGGGAATGCGATCGAGAAATAGCAATTGAAACGCGCCTACGCGCAGCGCCAGCAGCGCATCTTCCGGCAACGTGAGATCCGGGCGCGCTAGAAATCGCCGGCACTCGGCATCAAGGACAAGCTGCCAGCGCAGCGTCCCCAACACCAGGATCGTGCAAAGATTACGGTCCTGTGCCGACAACTGGTCTACCTGCAGGGAGTGCAGCAGCGTATCGCTGTTGCCGCGCCCGCGGCCCACTTTTCGAAGAATGTCGAAGGCCGCGCGTCGCGCCGGCGCGATCGAAGCCGCCGTCATCGCGAATCCAATCGCTCGCCCTCGGTGAATGAAAGGCCGTTCAGAAAAGCCTCTACTGGCATGCGGCGTTTCCCTTCCATCTGCAATTCCAGCAGCTCGATCCAGCTGCCTTCACCGCAGGCCACCAGCAATCGATTCGCCTTCCGCACCAGCGTTCCAGGAGCCGCAGATAACCCCGCAGGATCCGCGACCACCTGCATCGCGTGAAGAATCCATTTTTTTCCGTGAAAGCTGGTGAACGCTCCCGGCCACGGCTGAAACCCGCGCCAGCGATCGAAAATCTGTTGCGCAGTCCGATTCCAATCGACACGGCCATCTTCCCGCTGCAATATCGGAGCCAGCGTCGCGCGGCTATGATCCTGCGGCGTCGGTGCAAGCGTTCCCTGCTCCAGACCGGCCAGCGTGCGCACCATCAGCTCCGCACCAACGTCGGCAAGCACCGGAGAAAGCTCCCCTGAAGTTTGCTGCGGCAAAATGGGCACCCGCTGCCGCAGCAGAATATCGCCGGTGTCGAGCCCTTCATCAAGGCGCATCGTAGTAATGCCGGTTTCCGTTTCGCCATTGGCAACTGCCCATTGGATGGGGGCGGCTCCGCGATACTTTGGCAGCAGCGACGCATGAACATTCAGATTGCCGTATTTCGGAAGGGTCAACATCCAGGGTGGGATCAGACGGCCATAGGCCACGATGACAATGGCGTCCGGAGACAAGGCCTGCAGCCGCTCCTGCAGCTCAGGATTGTTGCGGATTTTTTCCGGTTGCGCGAGTACCAGACCGTGTTGCTCCGCATAGCGCTTCACCGGGGAGGTTTGAACTTCCATGCCGCGACCACTGGCGCGATCCGGCTGCGACAACACCAGGTCCACGCGATGGCCCGCCTGCAACAGGGCATTCAGGGTAGGAACAGCGAATTGCGGAGTGCCGCAAAAGACAAGGCGCATTGGTTTGGGCACGGCTCCTACGAACGTTGGGGACGAGATGCCGGGAAACGGCCCGGCTCTACCACTCGCCTGCCCGCTGTAGCTTGCGAATTTTTCGCAGCTGCAAGTCGCGCTTCAACCGGCTCAGGCGAAAGATGAACAGGATTCCATCCAGATGGTCGATCTCGTGTTGGATGGCGCGCGCCAGCAGCTCCGTGCCTTCCACTTCAATCGACTTGCCTTCCGCATCCTGGGCACGCACTTTCACCTCTGCGGCTCGCACCACGCGATCGCGAATCTCCGGCAGGCTCAGGCAGCCTTCTTCCTCTACCTGCTTGCCTTTAATCTCGATCACTTCAGGATTGATTAGAACGATCTTGTCTTCCGGTTTTTTCTGAAAACTCAGATCAATCACGGTCAAGCGTTTCGAAATCCCAATCTGCGGCGCGGCCAGGCCAATTCCCTGCGCGTCGTACATGGAGGTAAACATGTCATCGACCAACTTGCGCAATTCTGCGTCAAACACCGTGACCGGTTCCGCAGGCTGCTGCAGGATAGGGTCGGGAAACTTCACAATCGGATAAATCATCGAGAGAGTCTTGTCTTTCTAATTTCTGGCAGATCAAAATGTGCGGATCTGATCGCAGTACCCTTGATAGTTTCTCACCATTTCGCGCAGTGAGTCGCCGCCGAACTTCTCGATGGCCAGTTTCGCCAGCGTCAGCGCCACCATTGCCTCGGCCGCAACGCCGGCTGCCGGAACCACGCAGACATCCGACCGCTCGTAGGCCGCCTTGGTTTCTTCCCGCGTCTCGAAGCTCACCGAGCCCAACGGCCGCCGCAGCGTAGAAATGGGCTTCAAATATCCCCGAACGATCACATCCTCGCCATTCGAGATGCCGCCTTCAATCCCGCCCGCATTGTTCTGGTCGCGCATGAATCGGGTGTGCCTGTCCGCTTCCTTCTCGGACGCGTAATGGATCGCGTCATGCACCACCGAACCAAACGCACCCGCAGCCGTCACCCCGCGGCCGATCTCCACCGCCTTGACCGCCTGCAGCGACATCACCGCCGCCGCCAGAATTCCGTCCAACCGCTCATCCCAGTTGGCGTACGTTCCCAGGCCCGGCGGAACACCATGGGCCACCACTTCAAACACGCCACCCACGGAGTCGCCCGTACGCAACGCCTTATCGACAACGGCCTTCATGCGCTGCTCGGAAGCTTCGTCTACGCAGCCCAGCAAGACTTCCTCGTGCGACTGCAATGCCAGAATTTCCGGCCACGTCGCGTCCCTGTCCAATTCCGCATCGCCGACTCGGATCACATGACTCGCAACCACGATTCCCAGGGCTTCCAGTAACTGCTTGGCAATGGCCCCGGCCGCCACTCGAGCCGTTGACTCACGCGCCGACGCCCGCTCCAGCACGTACCGTGCATCGGGAAAATCATATTTGAGCG
>JAJYBW010000119.1 GCA_021778815.1 Acidobacteriota bacterium
GGTCGGGAAATCACCATTGAGACCGAAACCAACGCATCCGACGAGGGCAAATCCACCTATCTCAAGGATCTCTTGGTCGACGAACATGCTTCACCTTATGAACTAACCGAGCACGAGGAAATTCGCACCAAGGTTGAAGTGGAGTTGCGACGGCTGCAAGAACCTTTTCGGACCGTCGTCATCTTGCGCGATCTGGAAGGCCTGCCGTATGACGAAATTGCCGAGATTCTTGGTACACGTTTGGGAACCGTGAAATCGCGGCTGGTGCGTGGTCGCGCCATGTTGCGAGCACGATTGCAACCGTTGATTGCTCAAGCCCGACCTGACAAAGGAATCCTGTCTGGTCGTCCGGCGGCGAGTAGCACATCGACAAGCGACGCTTCTGGATCGACCCAGTCCGCCGAAGGTCGTCTATTTGGGGAGGCAGTATGAGTGATTGCCCGTCAATTCGCTCACAGTTTTCAGAATACCTGGACGGAGCCGTGTCAGGGACGGCGATGCACGCCATCGCGAGTCACCTTGAAGGCTGCCAGGAATGTACCACCGAGTTCGCCGAATGGCGCGCTCTGCAGCGTGTGCTGACGAGTATCGGGCCAGCCAAACCTCCGGCCGACTTGGGATTGCGGCTTCGAGTTGCCATTTCGCAGGAGAAAGCCCGCACCACCCGCAGACGCATAGATTCCTGGCAGATGTATTGGGAAAATACTCTCTCTCCAGTCTTGGTTCGCGGTGCAGCCGGCCTGGCCACGGCCATGGTTCTTCTGGGTGTTATGGCACTGATGATCGGCACCGTTGCCGCGCCTCCACCGGTAGCTGCCACGGAAGCCATGCCCGACAGCACCACCACGCCGCAGTTTCTGTATACGGTCGGTGGAACAGACGCTCGCGGTTCTTTTTCGCAACCGGTGCTGGTAGAAGTCGCGATCAGCAGTACGGGCCGTGTCTACGACTACCGTATCGTCTCCGGACCCACCACCAAGGAAGTTCGCGAGGCATTGGATAACATGCTGCTGATGAGTCACTTTACTCCGGCTCAGTTCTACGGTGTTCCGGTCCCAGGCCGGGCGATCCTGTCTTTCTCCGGCGCTTCCGTCCGCGGATAAAAAGCAGCCCGAAGCGTCGTCTTGCCCTGCATCTTCCACCTGCCCCCCCCCCAGGAAGACTGCTTGCGTTTTCACAGTGCCCGCGTACAATTGGGTCGTCATCAACTATCTGGGAAATGAAATTCAAATGACAATGAAATATTTGTACGTTCCTTTGATTGGCCTTGGAACTCTGCTCGCGACTGGTTGTGGGGGAAATTCCAACATGGCAACGCTGCCGCCGACTGGGCCTGCATGCGTTGCATCTCCGACGCCGGAGTTTTCCTATGCCCTGACCGGCTACTCAGTCTCAATGTTCTCCGTCAACTCCTGCACCGGGCAGTTCAGCGCAACCACGCCCTCGTCCATCGCTACTGGATACGCGACTCCGCAGGCTAACTCCGAAGAGATGGTCACCGACCCACGCGGACGATTTGCCTATGTAGCGAATCTCGTCTCCAACGCTTCTGACCTGTCCACCATCTCGATGTACACCATCAACTCCACCACCGGAGTCCTTAGCCCGACCACTCCCGCCACGGTTCACACCGGGTGGTACCCGCAGGAAATTGCAATTGACCCGCTCGGACGTTTCGTTTACACCGCCAACTCCGACGACAATTCGATTTCCATGTTCACGATCAACCAGTCCACGGGTGTCCTGACCCCAACGACTCCAGCCTCAGCGTCGACTGTGGTTCCCGGCAACGTCTTGTGGCAACCAAGCTTCTTGACTGTCGATCCTACGGGCAAGTTCCTCTACCTGACCGAATCGCTCACCAACGGCGCCGCCATATTGATGTTCAGCATCGACCAGACCACGGGAGTTCTCAGCCCGACCTCTCCTGCAACGGTCAGCGTAGGCGGATGGCCGTGGCAGGTCGTCGTCGCCCCGTCCGGCAAATTCGCTTACGTGGTGAATAATTTCTCCGACGGCAGTATGGCAGACGGTGTCTGGCAGTATAACGTCGAATCTGCCACCGGCGTCCTGACCGCGAGTGCTCCTGCTGCGGTCGCAGCGGGCAACGGACCCACAGGGATTGCCGTCGATCCAACCAGTAAGTTCGCCTACGTCGTGAACCGCCACGACAACACTGTCTCGATGTACACGATCGATCCCAATTCGGGCAACCTGACGCTCAACACCGCTAGAAGTGCCACCGGCGTTATCTCTACCGGGACGGGAACCGAGCCTTTCCGCATTTCGTTTGATCCGTCCGGAAAATTTCTTTATGTGGCCAACGAGGCAGGACCTGCCTCCATCTTTACAGTGAATAACGACGGCACCTTGACTTCAGTCGGAACAACCGCTGGAAGCTCGTTGGCAATCGCCTTCACCAAGCCCAAATAAGCAGTGGGAAATAGATTGGCTCAATCCCGGAAGCAGCGGCAGCCGTGCCTCCTGATGCCTCAGAATCGTAGCTCCTGCCGCATGACGGCTTGGCCCAGTCTGTGATATCCTTACTGAGAATGGGGACGTGCGCCCTGGCGTCATAGCTACGCCTACAAACTGGCCTGCCGTCGCGGCTTCGACCGCATCCAAAAAATTGTCTTGCCCACGGACAACGAACTCCTAAATTAGCATCTCCGAAAAAGAGGGGCACCTTTGGCTATTAACGATAAATACGAAGACGATCTTCAAAAACTGATTGAAACCGGTAAAGAGAAGGGCTACCTGACCTTTGGTGAAGTGAATGACCTGATCCCCGGCGAAGTGAACTCCGCCGACGATCTGGACGACCTGATGACCACCATCGGGACGCAGGGGATTGATCTGCTTGAGGATCAACCCAAGCTGGCGGCCGAGCACGACGAACTGGACAGCGAAGACAGCGAAGACGTTGAACTGGATCTGACTCCGGGCGCGATGGAGAAGACCAACGATCCAGTCCGCATGTACCTGCGCGAAATGGGAACCGTGCCGCTGTTGACCCGCGAAGGCGAAGTAGAAATCGCCAAGCGGATCGAGCGCGGCCAGATGCGTGTGATGAAAGCCATCTCGCGATCTTCCATCGTCACCCGCGAAATTATCGCGCTGGGTGAGGACCTGAAGCGGGGCGTTCGCAGCATCAAGGAAGTGGTCACCTTCGATGAAGAAGAGCTCACCGAAGAAATCCTGCAGGCACGCACCAAGCTCACCACCAACGCCATTGACACCCTGGTCAAGCACTACAAGAAGGCCCAGCAACTACGCGAAAAGCTGGAGACCATCTCCGCCAAGGACAAGGGCAAAGCGAAAGAACATCGCCGCACCCGCTGGGCCATTGGCCGCGAGTTGGTGCGGGTTTCCCGCGTCATTCGCGAATTGAAATACACCAATGCTGAACGCAAGAGGCTGCTCGACAAGGTCAACAAGACGGTTGACGCCATGCGTGCGCTCGATCGCCAGATTCGCACCCTCGATCAAAAACATGAGCAGTCGAAAAGCGAGGAAATGCGCAAGGAGTATCGCCGTCAGCAGCGCAACTGCAAGGGCGATCTCGAGAAACTGGAAGTCGATGCAGGGGTGTCGGTCGCAGAGCTAAAACGCACCCAGCGCGAGATGATCCAGGGCGACATGGATGCGGAGCAGGCCAAGCGCGAGCTAATCGAAGCGAACCTGCGACTGGTGGTTTCGATTGCCAAAAAATATACCAACCGCGGATTGCAGTTCCTCGACCTGATTCAGGAAGGCAACATCGGCCTGATGAAGGCGGTCGACAAGTTTGAGTATCGCCGAGGATATAAATTTTCTACCTACGCAACCTGGTGGATTCGCCAGGCAATCACGCGCGCCATTGCGGACCAGGCACGTACCATCCGCATCCCTGTGCACATGATTGAAACCATCAACAAGCTGATCCGCACGTCGCGTCAGCTGGTGCAGGAACTCGGACGCGAACCAACCTCGGAAGAGATTGCCAAGCGCATGGACATTCCTGTCGCCAAGGTTCGCAAGGTGTTGAAGATTGCGCAGGAGCCGATCTCGCTGGAAACCCCGATCGGCGAAGAAGAAGATTCGCACTTGGGAGACTTCATTGAAGATCACCAGGCCGTTTCGCCTTCCGATGCCGTCATCAGCGTCAACCTGAAGGACTACACCGCGCAGGTGCTGCGCACGCTAACGCCGCGCGAAGAACGCGTCATCAAAATGCGTTTCGGTCTGGAAGATGGTTCCGAGCACACGCTGGAAGAAGTAGGACAGAGCTTCCAGGTAACTCGAGAGCGCATTCGCCAGATTGAAGCCAAGGCGCTACGCAAGCTGCGTCATCCATCGCGTTCGCGCAAACTGCGCGCCTTTCTCGACGGCGTGCGCGAAGCGTAACTCCTTCAACGAAATATCAAAAAAGGCCGCTCAATCGAGTGGCCTTTTTATTCCGCAGATAGGCAAGGCTTCACTGGATTCGGGGAACAATATATTCCGCTCTGGAGGATTAATTTATGGCCGATCAAGAAGTAGTTAAATTGCTGGAAGAAATTAGAGACTTGCAGAAGGTTCAAACGGAAAATTGGAAGGCATCCCTCGCCAATCAGGAATTGGTCATGAAGACGCAAAAGAACACCATCCGTCGATCTAAAGTTAATTTGGTGGCAATGTATGTGTTTCTGGGATTGTTTTTGGCGATCCTGATTTGGTCTACTTTTGCCCGTTGATGAATTTTAAATTAGGACACTACCCATCATCGGATGCTTTTCCGCTCTGACCCACGTGAACTGCAACCTGCTGCAAGGCTTTTTGCATGATGTCAGGATCGTCGCCGAATCCATCCAGCCAATGCACATCTGGCTCGCGACGAAACCAGGTCATTTGGCGCTTGGCATAGTTGCGGTGCCCCTGTTGTGTCGAAGCAATCGCGTCCTGCATGGAGAGTTCTCCGCGCAACAGCATCCCCGCCTGCTTGTATCCCAGCGATAATAAAGGACGGCAATCCTGGCCATACCGTGCCAGTAGACGTTCAGTTTCCTCGAGCAGCCCATTTGAAAACATGGCCGCAGCCCGCTGATTGATACGCGCGTACAGCGCAGGCCGCGATGGATCGAGCCCGAGTCTCAGAATCCGAAAGCCTTGCAAGGGGTCGCGCCCAGCTTCCCACAATGTCGACATGCGTTGACGCGCTGCCAGTGTGACTTCAATCGCACGCACCAGCTTGGGCGTGTCGTTAGGATGAATGCGCGACGCCGACGCCGGGTCCAGCCGCTTCAAAATCCGCGCCAGGTAACTGCTGCCGCGTTCCCGCTCCATTTCACGCAAGCGCACACGTAACCCCTCAAATCGCGTCGGCCCGGGAAACAAACCGTCGATGAGCGCTCGCAGATACAGGCCCGTTCCACCCGCAACAATCGGCAGTTTTCCCCTAGCCCCAATGTCAGCGAGACTGGCGCGTCCATCGCGCGCATAGTCTCCCGCTGTGTACGGCTGGGTCGGCCAGACTACATCGAGCATGTGATGCGGAACCAGAGCGCGCTCTTCCCGGGAAGGCTTCGCGGTGCCAATTTCTAGTTCGCGATAGACAGCCACCGAGTCGCAGCTGACGACCTCACCGGAAAATCGCTGCGCCAGTTGAATCGCAAGCGCGGTCTTCCCGCTCGCAGTCGCCCCATGCAACACCACCAGGGGGTAGCTGGGATTTTTCGACTCATTTTGAAGATTGGCGCCGTCCATCGTTCCGGGCAGACTTTCTCGTTCAAACTTCCCGCAGTTTTCAAATTTCCACCGGAGGTGAATCCATCGCTACCAGAAGTTCCACCAGCGGGTCAGGAAAATGGCATGCCACCCAGCGCGAATGGCACTCAACAAGATCACTGCCACCGCAATCCATATCACGCCCACGGCCTGACGGCGTTGCAGCGCAGCTTGCTCTGGAGCGATCATTGTCGGGTGTATTGCCCGGTTTGCTCGTTATAGAGGAAGTAAAATCGCAGCGCCAGGTAGGGCCCCTTGAATTGCTTTGGCAGCGGTGGGAACGGTCCGGCTCCCGTGATGCCGCCCCACGCAGCGCGATCGAGAGATACATCCCCTGACGGCCGAACCAGCTGCATCTGTTTAATGCTGCCGTCGGGCAAAATAATGAACTGAATCGCCACTGTGCCCTGCTTATTCAGAGGCGGACGCGCGGCTTCCGGAATCAGCAAATCCCAACTGGACTGCGTCATCTGCACAACCTGATGAAGATAAGGCCCGAAATCGACCCCCATCGTGTCACTGAGAACTTCTACCCCGGATGCAACTCCGGGATGCGCGATCGGAGCATTGTCGCCGTTGTCTCCAGCATCGCCATTGGAACGCGCGGCATTGCGCTCTGCCTGGCGAATCATATCGCCCACCGACATATTAGGCTGGCTGGTGGCCTGATTATGCGCTGTCGTCGCTTGCTGCCGGGGAGCCTGCTCCCGCTGCATGGCTGACCGGGTCGCGCTGGGCGCGGACGGAAGTGATTGAGTAGGACGATGCACCGGCGGAGACGGAGGCACGGCGCGGGCCTGCTCTTGCTGCGGCGCGGGCTGCTGCGGCCGGGCCGCCGGCTGCTCAGGCTGCTGCGCTTTCTGCTGCGGCTGCGGAGGCGGTGAAGGCCGACCGGCACGTCGCATCGCCTGCAATTGATCAATCGTCTTCTGATCGGGCGTCGGATTCTTGGTCTGTGCGGTGTGATTCTGATCCGAAATAATGTTGGTAGGTTTTGGCGGCTTTTTTATCAAGTCTGGGGGCATGTCCAGATAGACATTCTCTGGCGCCTTCGCCTTTACCAGTGGCATTGTGTTGACCACCGTGGCGGGTCGAAACATTTTCAGCTTTGGACCGTAGAATATCCACCAGAAAACAAAAAGATGGAAGATCAGCGAAACCCAAATCGCTTCCCGCACCCGGGCAGACAGCCGCTCACCCTCTAGAGCGTCGATGACATCGAGCAACTCATGAGGCGAGTGAGATTCGTAACGCGTCCGCAAACGATCGAACTTCGGCTCGATTGGCTTCTCTGGCGGACTCGGGGGTGTTTCGATTGCGGCCATCAAAATTAGACGACACTGATCCTACTGTAGTTTGCGTACCACGTGCCAGTATCGACATTGCGTCCTGCTCCCATTGTCTCATTCTTTGACGATTTCGCACCCTGCTTTGGGCTATTCTCGCGCCCAAATCTGCTGGTTGAAGGGTAGAATCGCAGCTGTGAAGGCTCTCGTCATCACCGTCAGCGACTCTTGTTTTCAAGGGCTTCGGGTCGACCGCTCCGGGCCTGCAGTCACGCTCCGTCTGCAGCAAGCCGGCTTTGGCGTTGAAGAGAACATCATCGTCCCGGACGAAGTCGAGAAGATCGCCTCCGAAATTCGCAAGCAAGCGGCCCGCGGGACGCTGGTGGTCACAACCGGCGGCACCGGCATCGCACTTCGTGACGTAACTCCCGAAGCAACCCGGCAAGTCTGCGACCGCATCTTTGATGGATTTGGCGAGCACATGCGCCGCGAAGGGCTGAAGGAGACGCCCTTTGCACCCATGAGTCGCGCCGTTTCAGGAACCCTCGGCACCACGTTGATTGTGAATGTTCCGGGGAGCCCGAAGGCTGCCGTCACATCGCTCGAGGCGGTTCTACCTCTTATCCAGCACGCACTCGTGCTCTTGTCCGGAAACACAGAACACTCAGAGGCCGACCAAACACCCTAAATCAAGTAGAAGCTGTGCGGCAGCGGCGATTCGGACGCCGAGGCAAAGCCCTGTAGGATAAATAGACGCCCCTGTGAAAGACACTTCTTGAATAACCAATGATACGTAAACTCTGGTCTCATCTTCTCCACTGGAAAATGGCGCTGTTGCTGCTCCTCAAGCCCCTGGGTTTCCTGGGCGTGGGCGTACTTGCAATCATCGATTCCAGCTCGATCGCCATTCCCATGGACTTGATCATTGCCGGCTATGTGTGGAGTAATCGAGGCTACTTCTGGATCTACGCCATCATGGGCGCGCTCGGTTCCGCCATTGGAGCGCTAGTGCCGTTTTACATCGGCCGCACTGGCGGCGAGTATGTGTTGTTGAAACGGACTTCGCAGGCAAAGTATGACCAGATGCGAGCGCGCTTTGATCGCCATCACTGGCTGGCTGTTCTGGTGCCCGCTGCCATGCCCCCGCCATTTCCCTTCAAGCTGTTCGCTTTTGGAGCGGGTGTGTTCGAAATGCGCGTGGTCCCATACATGGTCGCCGTCTTTGCAGGACGCGCTGTGCACTACCTGGTACTGGCCATCCTGGTCGTCTACTTCGGTCCGGAGATTTTGACCTGGATGGGTCTGCATTCTGTGTTGCTGCTCACTTTATTTGCCATCCTGGTAACGGCGTATCTTCTCTACGAGATATTTCGTCGACGTCGTAATCGTGCCCGCAAAAAGGCCTCCGACATCGAATAACTCGACCCGTCGGGAGTCTTAGGGATGATCGGAGTTCGCCACTCCGGCGGTTCCCACGACTTTCGAGGTTGTCGCCTTCATCACCGGCATATCGAGCGGACCGGTAATCGACACGCCAGAGGGCTGCATCTGCAAATCGAGCACGCGCGAAAATGTCACCGTTCCCGACAAGGACTGGGTTTCGGGCGTGAGAACCTGCCTGCGCCCGGCCTGATCGGCGAGCGCCATTTGGCCGAATTCAAGCGTGAGTTTCTCGTCGCGGAAATGACCGACGGCCCGCATCCTCTGGAACCGTGTGAGGCCCGGCACCACGTTCACCGCACTGGCAGAGTCGGCGGTCACAGCAGAAGAAACCGGCGAGGGCAACGAAGCAGCAAAAGCGCCGCCACGCCAATCGATAGAGAAATTCCCCGACGCATTTTTTGCAAGATCGCCCGTCGACCACCCCTGCGTCTTCAATCGGATCTCCACACTTGCGGTGCCGCGTCCCCACTTCTCACGCCACATCGCAGCCACCAGGTCGGGCTGGACATTCCCAAGTGCGACTCGCAGGGTATAAATCGGCGCGCCGTTTCCCCACTGTGCAGAACCGGCAC
>JAJYBW010000120.1 GCA_021778815.1 Acidobacteriota bacterium
GAGCCGCTGCTATCGTCGGTCTGATTTTGGCCAACGGATTTTTTGTCGCGGCGGAGTTTGCCATGGTCTCCTTGCGGCGAACTCGCGTGCAGCAACTGATCGAAGAGCGGCGCACTAGTGCTCGAATTGTCGCCGATTTGCAGGCGAACCTGGATGAGCTTTTACCCGCGGTACAGCTGGGAGTCACGTTGGCCAGCCTTACCCTGGGCTGGTTGGGAGAGCCCTTCGTGGCGCGCTTCCTGCTGCCTTGGCTCTCACTGTTGCCGCATGCCAGATTCTACGGCGGCCTTGTCTCCGCCATCCTGGCGTTCAGCCTGATTACTTACCTGGAAGTCATTTTTGGCGAGCTGGTGCCCAAATCGCTGGCCCTGCGCCAGGGCGAAAAAATGGCGTTAGCCATCGCCGGTCCGATTCACGTGTTCATGCGCTTGACACGGCCGCTGGTTCGGCTGATGAATGCTTCCGCCGAGGTTGTGTTGCGATTGTTTCGACTGTCGAGAGCGCCTGAGGGCAGCGTTCATTCACCCGAGGAGTTGAAGCTGATCACCACAGCAACCCGGCGAATGGGCCTTCTGCCGGAAAAGCAGGAATTGATCATCCATCGCGTGCTGGATCTGGATGCGATAACGGTGCGGGAGATCATGACGCCTCGTCAGAAGATTTTCTCCCTGCCTGCCAACCTTTCTATCGCAGAAGCGAATGCTCGCATCACGCAAGTCCAGCGCTCGCGCATTCCCGTTTACGATCCAGTACGCGGCCCGGAGCACATCATCGGAGTGGTCTACGCCAAGGATATGGCGCGACTGATGCACTTCCGTGCCATCATGCAGGCGACGCCTCCTGAAAATGCCTTTCGCGGGGGCGAGAGCGAAATGCAGATTAGTCAGCTGATGCACGAGGTCATCTTCGTTCCGGAAACCAAGGTGGTTTCCGATCTGTTGACGGAGTTTCAAACACGCCGAAGACATCTGGCCATTGTTGTGGATGAGTTCGGTTCGATCACGGGGTTGGTCACCGTCGAAGACGCATTGGAGCAGATCGTCGGAGAAATGGAAGATGAGTTCGATGTGCGCGACAGCTCCATGCAAAAGCTTGCCTCCGGAACTTTGGTGCTGCATGGCAACGTCACGTTGCTGGATCTTGAAACACAGATGGGCTGGCATTTGCCGCACGACGGCGGAGTGGAGACGCTGGCAGGATTTTTATTAGTCCACATGCAGAAAATTCCCAAGGTGGGAGATTCGTTCATGCATGACGGGCGAAAATTTACCGTAGCCTCCATGGAAGACCGCCGCATTACCCGCGTTCGAGTGGAACCTGTCGCCGCATCGAGCAAGGATCGAGAACCACTGTCCGGGCGAACGGTGCGGCCTTCTCTATTTGAGGAGCGAGAAATTCCGGCGGATGCCGCCAGCGTTATGGAACCCTACGCCGAAGCAGAAATTCGCGGCCTCACGAATCGCAGCAAGAACCACGACGAGAAGGGTTCCGCATGATGACGGCCTGGAGAACCGTTGTGAAGCGTCTGCTGCTGGTGCTGCCCGTGCTGTGGATTGTGGTGTCGCTGATTTTCTTTCTCATCCACCTTGTTCCCGGCGATCCGGTCGAGCAAATTCTGGGAGAGGGCGCGACGGCGTCCGATATCGGAGCGCTGCGTCACGCGTACGGACTGGATGTTCCGCTGGGTGCACAATATGTTCGCTATTGGACGGGCGTGCTGCACGGCAACCTGGGGCAATCGCTTCGCTTCAACAGGCCGGTGGTGGAGCTGATCTTGTCGCGATATCCCTACACGCTGGAACTCGCGATTCCGGCAATTCTGCTCGCCATCCTTTTGTCGTTTCCAGCAGGCATCGCATCGGCGCGGCACCGCTCGAAATGGCAGGACCAAATCCTGGGCGTGATTAGTTTGTTTGGTGTTTCGTTTCCGAGCTTCACCCTGGGACCGATTTTAATTTTGATATTTGGAATCGTATTGGGATGGCTGCCGGTTTCAGGTACAGGATCGTGGCGCAATTTTATTTTGCCCACAGTGACCATGGGCTCCGCGCTGGCGGCGATTTTGACTCGCATGGTTCGTACCTCGATGCTGGAGGAATTGGGCCAGGACTACATAAGGACGGCCCGCGCCAAGGGTCTCTCAGAACGCGCGGTCGTCTATCGTCATGCGCTTCCCAACGCGATGATTCCCCTGTTGACCGTGGTCGGACTTCAATTTGGAGTTCTGCTGGCTGGCGCGATTGTGACCGAAACGATCTTCTCCTGGCCGGGGATTGGGAGGCTCACCATTTCAGCCATCTCCAATCGCGATTATCCGCTGGTGCAGGGTTGCATCCTCGCCATTGGCCTTACGTATGTTCTGGTGAACCTGCTTACGGATGCTCTCTATATCTTCGCAAATCCCCGCATTCGCCAGTAAGCGACGGCTCTATCCAAAAATGTAACGTGAGTCAAAATTTCCTTCCCACAATTGTTAAGATGTAACCGTAACCCGGTCGAACAATGTCATACTGGAGTGTTAGCACTTCGCCCGGACTCCAGCAATCAGCACGCCTGGAGACCTTTCTGATCAACCTACACCGCAGTTCAACTTTGTAGGAGTGATGCATTGACACTGCCCAGTTTGAATGCCGTGCGACCAGACTCCGTTCTGGCCGCCATGCACGGTCGTTCATCCTTCGATGCTCGAGCTCTGGCGATGATCACCGGCTCCGGCGGAAGTTTGTTTAAAAAACTGTTTACTTCTTCTACCAGTATTTTTTCTCCGCAGTCCGTTCCCGCGCACGATATTTTTCGCCTTTCAATGTTCGTGCTGATCATTACCGGCGCGATTTTTCTCACAGTCGGCGGTCTACTGCTTTTTGTGATCATTCGATATCGGCTGCGCCCCGGCGACGACGACACCGAGCCACCCCAGATTTACGGAAGCAACCAGATTGAATTGGCGTGGACCGTCATTCCCATACTGATTGTCGTGGTGCTGTTTCTATCCACGGTGCGAATCATCTTCAGCATTCAGAATGCGCCGCACCCGAAAACAGCTTTGGATGTGACCGTCACAGGTCACCAGTGGTGGTGGGAATTCGGTTATCCGAAATATAACTTTGTGACTGCAAATGAACTGCATGTTCCAGTCAGCAACGATGCAAAGGATCCCACACCGACGTTCCTGAAACTGGTGACCGCAGATGTGGACCACAGTTTTTGGGTGCCGAGGTTGAGTGGCAAGACAGACCTGATGGCTGGGCAGGTGAACCAGATGTGGATTCAGCCGGAAGTTACTGGAGTGTTCCTCGGCCAGTGCGCCCAGTTCTGCGGCGCGCAGCACGCCAAGATGTTAATCCGTGTGTATGCGCAGACTCCTGAGGATTTTCAGAAGTGGGTTGCGAATCAGCAGAAGGATGCCGTCAACGATCCTAGCGTCGCTGCCGGACGGGCCGTGTTTGAACAGAACGCCTGCATCAACTGTCACACCATTCGCGGCACGGTGGCGAACGGCCGTTTCGGACCTGACCTGACGCACCTGATGAGCCGCGACACCATTGCCTCCGGAGCGCTGCCGAATACGCGGCGCAATCTCGAGGGCTGGATCAAAAATCCTGACGATTACAAGCCGGGTTGCCTGATGCCGGCGATGAAGTTGAGCGATACGGACATTGCATCGATTACGTCCTATCTGATGACACTGAAGTAAGCTGAGAAAGTGAGAGGCGCGTCATGGCTGAATCCATACCACTGTCGGGAGTGCTCGACCTAACTCCGAAGGAGAAGCATCCGCGACTGTGGTTAGAGGTGATGCACGAATGGATTGTGACCACCGATCACAAGAAGATCGGGCTCATGTACATCGCCGCGTCCCTTCTGTTTCTCCTGGTTGGCGGCGTGGAAATTCTGCTGATTCGCATTCAGCTTGCCAGGCCGGAATCGACCTTTCTTTCGCCGGACCAATTCAATCAGCTGTTCACGCTGCATGGCACCACGATGATATTTTTTGTGGCCATGCCGATCTTGTTCGGGTTTGGAAACTACCTGATCCCGCTGATGATTGGCGCCCGCGACATGGCGTTTCCGCGTCTGAACGCCTTCAGTTTCTGGATATTTCTTTTCGGCGCACTATTGCTCTACTACAGCCTCTTGGGGGGCAAAGGGCTGTACGGCGGCTCTGGAATTCCCGATCAAGGATGGTTCGCCTACGCGCCGCTGACCTCGATTGCATTTTCGAGAAGCCACGCCGCCGACTACTGGGCTCTGGGGATATTCATTAGCGGAATTGGCACCATTGGCACCGCGTTGAATATCGTTGCCACCACGCTCTGCATGCGTTGCAAAGGCATGAAGCTGAATCGCATGCCCTTGTTTGTGTGGTTGATGCTGGTCACGTCAGTCATGGCGCTGGGAGGAATTCCTCCTCTATCGGCCGCACAAATCATGCTGCTGCTGGATCGCTTTCTGGGCGCACATTTCTTTGACACCCAGGCCGGCGGATCGGCCGTGCTGTGGGCGCACTTCTTCTGGATCTTCGGGCATCCGGAAGTTTACATTCTGGTGCTGCCTGCCTTTGGATTTGTGAACGAAATCATCCCGGTGTTTTCGCGCAAAGCCATCTTCGGGTATCCGGCGATGGTGGCGGCATCGGTCGGCATCGGTTTTATCAGCTTCACCGTTTGGGCGCACCATATGTTCACGGTTGGCATGAGCGCCGCAGCCAACACCGCCTTCGTGCTTTCGACAATGATTATCGCCGTCCCCACGGGAATTAAAATCTTCAACTGGCTGGCGACCATGTGGGGCGGGAAAATTCATTTCACCGTTCCCATGCTGTTCTGCACCGCGTTCCTGTTTCAGTTCACCCTCTCCGGGCTAACAGGAATCATGTTGGCAGTGGCTCCATTCAACTGGCAATTACACAACTCCTATTTTGTCGTGGCGCATTTCCATTACGTCATTGTCGGAGGAATTCTTTTTGCCTTGTTTGCCGCCTTTTACTATTGGTTCCCAAAAATCACCGGCCGCATGATGAGCGAAAAGCTAGGGAAGTGGCACTTCTGGCTTTTCGTTCTCGGTTTCCAGATGACCTTCGACTTTATGCACATCGTCGGCCTGCTGGGCATGCCGCGCGAGATTTATACCTATGAGCCCGGCCATCACTGGGCGGTGTGGAACCTGATCATGACGATGGGCGCGTTTCTGCAGGCGATTGCCATCCTCATCTTCGTCTACAACCTGGTGCGCTCGCATTTTTATGGCGAACTGGCAGGCAATGATCCATGGGATGCTTGGACACTCGAGTGGGCCACCACCTCACCTCCGCCCAGCTACAATTTCGCGGAAGATCCTATGGTTCGCAGTCGTCGTCCATTGTGGGACTTGAAACATCCGGAAGATCCCGACTGGGAGTATGAAGCCGAAGGCGAGAATCGAATGGCGGCGCAACCATGACGACCATCCCGTTCAACTTCGACATCAAAGACGATCCATGGGAGTTGCCGTACCGGGGAACCGTCGGCATGTGGAGCCTGATCGTCGCCGAATCGGCCATGTTTCTCATCTTTGTCGTGGCCTATATCTACTACATGGGAAAAAGCCTGAGCGGACCCACGCCCAGGGAAATCCTCAAGGTTCCAATTTTCGGCACCATCTGCCTGCTTTCCAGCAGCATCACCGTTCATCTCTCGGTGGACGGATTGAAAAAGAAAAGCCAGCTGTCATTTATCGGCTGGCTTGGAGGCACGATAGTACTGGGAATGATTTTTCTGCTGGGCACGGCGAAGGAGTGGCTCGACCTGATTTACAAACACCACTTCACCATTCACACCAGCCTGTTCGGCACCACGTTTTATTCTCTGGTTGGATTGCACGCGACCCACGTCCTGATTGGACTTTTGATGCTGAGCGTGGTGTTGATCCTGGGACTGTTTGGATGGGTCGGTGAAGATCAATTCGACCACATTCATACGCTGTCAATGTACTGGCATTTTGTCGATGCGGTATGGGTTGTTGTACTCACCGTCGTATATATCGTTGGAAGATGATGACGAGAAAACCATGAATACCGAACCGGAAAACAGCCGTTCATCCGTGCACGCCATTCATATGCCTGCCCCGACGGCGTGGCCATTTGTGCTCGCGATCGGTGTGACGCTTCTGTTCGCTGGACTGGTGACGGCGTGGCCCATCAGCTTATTGGGTTTCGCGCTGATGCTTGGCGGCGCGGTCGGCTGGTTCCGAAATGTTTTTCCTCACGAGCAGCATGAGTCGGTCTCGGTGACCACCGAATTGGTAGAAATTAAAAGTTCGCGCGAACAGGTGGCGCGCCTGCCCGCCGTAGGGTCGCATCGCAAATTGCTGCCCGTAGAACGATACACGCTCAGCGCCGGCGTCGAGGGCGGACTGGCCGGCGGAGTTGCGATGATTGCCCCGGCGACAATCTTCGGGCTGATCCGTTTTCACAGCCTTTGGTATGCTCCCAACCTGCTGGCGGCCATGGCCATTTCCGGGTGGTCGGATAGAAGCACATCGTTTCTGAGCTCATTTCATCTTGAAGGTTTGCTGGTGGCCGTGGTGGTGCATGCGCTGGCATCGGTGCTGGTCGGCCTTCTTTACGGCGCGATCCTTCCCATGTTTCCCTGGGAGCCAATTGCCACCGCCGGATTTTTGGCGCCCATTTTCTGGAGCGGGCTTTTGTATGGAGGGTTGGCCGCGGTAAACCCGACCATGAATCAACGGATTGATTGGCTCTGGTTCATTGCGTCTCAGATCGCCTTCGGTCTGGTCGCGGGGTTTGTCGTGAATCTGCATGTTCGCGTGCGTACGCCGCAGTTCCAGGCAAGACCATTTGCAGAACGAGCCGGCCTGATCTCGCAGGGCATGGAAGACGAAGCGCACGACGAGGATCGCACCCAATGAAGGCAAAGATTCCAGCGCTGGGAACAACGATCGTCGTCTCGATGTTTTTATTTGCCGCGCAGGGTTGTAGTCGCCTGCCCGGCAAGCCTGGCTTTCGCCCGGAAACGATGCGTCCGGATCAGACTGTCGATTTCAACGTTTTGTACAAGGCCAACTGCTCGGCCTGTCACGGTGACCGCGGATTGAATGGCCCGGCGTTACCGCTGAATAATCCGGTATACCTTGCATGGGCAGGTAAGGAAAAGATGCTTCCCATTGTCACCAGTGGAGAATCGCTGAAGTCCATGCACGCCTTCGCTCAGTCAAGCGGCGGTATGCTGACGGACCAACAGGTGAACATCATTGTCGACGGAATGATTGCCAAATGGGGTAAACCGGCCATTTTAGATGGAACCAGCGTGCCCGGCTATAGCGCGACAACGGCTCCTGATATTGCCGCCGGCAAGATTGCATTCCAGGCCCACTGTGCGAGTTGTCACGGAGAAGACGGAACGGGTGTAACCGCGACCGGTGCCGCTGCGAAACATACTGTCACCGGCTCGATTGTCGATCCGACCTATCTATCACTCATCAGCAACCGCGGGCTGCGCGACCTGGTTGTTGCCGGCTTACCCGGCGAGGGAATGCCGGACTGGCGTGGCGATGGATCTGTCAAGCCGATGACGGATAAAGAAGTCACCGACGTGGTTGCGTGGCTGGGATCGCACCGGGTGCAGTTCCCGGGCCAGCCATTTCCAAGTGCGCCGCCGACCGGTGCGGAAAATTCTACGAAAGGGAAGTAAGACCGCGGAGTGACGCAACAGGAGTGACTGTGGAGAACCCATTGAACGACTTGACCGATAAATCGCACGCCGACAACCCGATGAATTCGCCGAGCGAGCACTCGCGCAGGAAATTTCTTTTCAAGGTCGCCTTGTTGCTCAATGGTGCAGTCGGCGCGGTCCTGGCGGTGCCGGTCCTCGGATATCTCTTCGGCCCATTTTTCAGAAAGAATTCCAGCTACAACAATTGGGTCTCTGTCGGCAATCTCGAACAGTTTCCTCCGGGAGAAACTCGCCTCGCGAAATATCGCAATCCGATGGGAACGCCTGCCGATGGGCAGACCCGCACGCTGCCTTGCTGGGTACGGCATATCGCGAACAATCAGTTTCAGGTTTTCGCTATCAACTGCGCCCATATGGACTGTCCGGTGCACTGGTTTCCCCAATCCAAACTGTTCATGTGTCCTTGCCATGGGGGCGTGTATTACCAGGATGGTGCGGTCGCTGCCGGGCCGCCGCCGCGTGGCCTGTTTCAGTACAAGTACAAAATCGTTGGCAATCAACTTCTGATCTGGGCGGGTGAATTACCTACCCTGTCGACAGAAGCGAGCAATGCCAGTCCGGGGTGCAGCTCATGCCAGAGTTAAAACAGAAGGGCATCGCCCTCTATCACTGGCTCGACCGCCGGTTGGGTTTGGTCAAGCCTGCTACCGAGGCCGCCGAGCATCCGATCCCCGCCAGCAGCGCTAGCTGGTGGTATGTATTCGGCAGCGCGGCCACCGTGATTCTGATGATGCAGGTGGTCACCGGCATTCTGCTGGCGCTGGTATACACGCCCACCGCCCGGGATGCATGGAACAGCCTGAACTTTTTGAATCACGGCCTGACGCTGGGATGGTTTCTGCGAGCGCTGCACGGATGGGGATCAGATTTCATGATCGCCATCGTCCTGATTCACATGACACAGGTCTTTATGTTCGGCGCGTATAAATTCCCCCGGGAACTCACCTGGATTGTCGGCGTGTTTCTGCTGCTGCTGACGCTGGGCATGGCCTTCACCGGCCAGGTGCTGCGCTTCGATCAGGATGCCTATTGGGGATTGGGGATTGGCGCATCCATCATGGGGAGGGTCCCATGGATTGGCGGTTGGCTGGTGCACTTCATGCTCGGCGGCCCCATTATCGGGGCGACAACCTTCTCGCGTTTCTTTGCGCTGCACGTGTTTGTGATTCCAGGAATTCTGATTGCTCTGGTCGGCGTGCATGTGTGGATGGTTCTTCGCCTTGGCATCAACGAGTGGCCAATGCCCGGCCGACTGGTCCGTCGCAGCACC